>JAMOMJ010000270.1 GCA_027067135.1 Cyclobacteriaceae bacterium | reverse complement strand
GCTCTTACAACCTGATTTGTATTTCCTACATACTTTTGAAGTATATTTAACTTTACTCCAGTTAAGGTAGAAATGATGAGTTTGTTGGTAAGAACTTCTTTTATTTCCTCAATTAACGAACTCAATTGTTGAGGTTGAACGGCCAAAAGAATGATGTCCGCCTGTTCAGCGGCTTCTTTATTATTGCTCGAAACGGTTATGCCTTTCTCGGTAAATGTTTCCAAACCGGCCAGCTTTCGTTTGGTAATCGTAAGGCTGTTTTCTTTCAGTAAACCAGATTTTAAAAGGCCATTAGTGATGGCCAAACCAAGGTTGCCTGCTCCTATAATTGTGATATTTTTATTAACTAATTTCATTAGGTTATGGGTTAAAAATTTGATGCTTTTAGTTTTAGTCCTGTAGTTTCGTTTAAGCCAAATAGTAGATTCATATTTTGAATGGCTTGTCCGGATGCTCCCTTAATGAGGTTGTCGATAATGCTTGTGATTAATAATTTATTTTCAACCTTTTCAAGATGGAGAATTACATTATTTGTGTTTACCACCTGCTTTAAATGAATAGGTTGCTCTGAAATATGCACGAAAGGGTGTTCCTTAAAATAGCTTTTATAAGCATCCTTTATTTCCTCTATACTTTGTTCCGTTTTAGTATAAAGTGTGGCAAAAATGCCTCGTGTATAACTCCCTCGAACCGGAATAAAATTAAGTTCACTCTTAAAATCAGGCTGTAGCTGAACCAGCGTTTCACCTATTTCGGCCAAATGCTGGTGTTCAAAGGCTTTATATACACTTACATTGGAATTTCGCCAGCTAAAATGAGTGGTTTCACTTGGCTTTTGCCCGGCACCAGTTGACCCTGTAATGGCATTAATATGCACTTCGTTTTCCAACCACCCATTGGCAGCTAGAGGCAGCAGAGCCTCTTGAATGGCGGTAGCAAAACAACCAGGATTGGCAATATTACTGGATTTAACAATGTCTTCTTTGTTGGTTTCTGGTAATCCGTAAATAAAACTACGTCCATTAATTTTATCCGATTTCTTCAAACGAAAATCGTGGCTTAAATCAATAATTTTAACCGAAGAGGGTATCGTATTTTCTTCTAAAAATGCCCGAGACTTACCATGCCCCATGCATAAAAACAGTACATCAATGCTAAAATCGATGGTTTTAGCAAACTGTAAATCAATACCAATTAAATCTTGATGAACCACCCTTACAGGTTTGCCTGCAAACGATGAGCTTGCAATAGATTTTATCTCCACCTTTGGGTGGTTGACTAATAACCGTACTAATTCTCCGGCTGTATATCCGGCTCCTCCTGCAATTCCTACACGTATCATTTCTTGCTTGTTATATGATTAAAAATTTGATGTTGGGTTGCCATCACTTTGGTAAATCCTTTTACATCATCGCCACTCCATGCCTTATTCATTTCGCCATAAGCACCAAAATCATTGGTCATTAAATCATTGGAACTGTCGATACCATCAATGGTAAACCGGTAAGGGGCTAAGCTCAATTTTACCGAACCGGTAACTTGTTGTTGAGAATCTGTTAGGAAGGCTTCTATATTTCGCATTGCCGGGTCGAGGTACCGGGCTTCGTGAAGCAACATTCCATACCAACTGCTTAACTGTTCTTTATAATTAAGCTGCCATTTGCTTAGCGTATGTTTTTCAAGGCTATGATGTGCTTTTATTATCATTAACGCCCCGGGAGCTTCAAAGCCCACTCGCCCTTTAATGCCAATAATGGTATCGCCAATATGAATATCTCGACCAATAGCATAGCTGCCACCAAGCGCATTTAAGGCCTCGATTGTTTTAACAGCACCCAGGATTTTATCATTAATTCCAATCGGTTCTCCTTTTTTAAACTCAATAGATATTTGCTCACTTCCGTTTTCCTCTAATTGGGAAGGCCAGGCTTCTTCCGGCAATGGTGTATTAGAAGTTAAGGTTTCTACGCCTCCAACACTCGTTCCCCATAATCCTTTATTAATAGAGTATTTCGATTTTTCCCAGGAAGCTTCCACACCACAAGAATTTAAATAATCAATTTCCTGCTCACGTGATAATTGAAGATCACGAATAGGCGTTATAATTTCGCAGTTAGGAGCGAGGGTTTGAAAAACCAGATCGAAACGCACCTGATCGTTGCCGGCTCCAGTGCTGCCGTGAGCAATATACCTGGCTCCCAGCTTGTTCGCATATTCGGCAATAGCCACCGCTTGCACGGTACGCTCAGCACTTACCGAAAGCGGATAGGTATTGTTTTTAAGCACATTACCAAAAATTAAATATTTAATTACTTTTTGGTAATACTCTTCTACTTTACTGAGGGCAATAAAAGAAAAAACCCCTAAACTTATTGCCGTTTCCTCTACCTCTTTTAATTCTGCAGGGGAGAAACCACCTGTGTTTACCAATACCGCATGCACTTCTAAGTTGAGGTCGTTGGCAAGGTATTTTACACAATACGAGGTGTCTAACCCTCCACTAAATGCTAGTATTACTTTATTACTCATATTATTTAATCTTAAGGTTTTTTAAGCGTTTTGCTCGCTCTGTAAAAAATGATTTAAACTGTTCCCATCGCTTCTTTTGTGGTTCAGCTGCCATCTTAATTTCTCCATTTGGTTTATAAAGCATACCTGTGCAAAGGCACATTTTATGGTCGTTTCGTTTTAGAATGTCAATGTTCTTGCAGCCTTGGCATCCTTTCCAAAAGTCTTCATCGTCAGTTAGTTCCGAAAAAGTTACAGGTTTATAACCCAAGGCCGAATTGATTTTCATTACAGGCAAGCTGGTGGTTATTCCGAAAAGCTTAGAATCGGGGTATAAGCTTTTAGAAAGCTCAAAGGCCTTTGTTTTTATTTTAGCGGCCAACCCTTTATGCTGAAAATGATCGGCCACAATGAGCCCTGAATTAGCCACGTATTTATGATGGCTCCAGGTTTCGATATAGCAAAATCCTGCAACAGTTCCTTTATACAAGGCCAGAATGGCGTGCTTGTCTTGCATTTTTTGCTCAATATAAGCTGTTGTTCTATTAGCAATACCCGTCCCTCTTTTACGAGAAGCTTCACTAATCATAGCACTAATAGCAGAGGCATACTTAGTATGATTGGCCGTAGCCACAATAATTTCAAAATCCATAAAAACAGGATATTAATTAATGGTTAACCGTTAGAAACGATTTAAAAAGAAATAAGAAGTGGTGATGTAGGCAGAGCACATAGCTCCGCAATAAAATATAATGACCCTTAGGGCCTGGCGTTGGCTGGCCTAAATGCATACGCTGCTGCTACGGGAGTAGCTGCTGAAATACGTGCGTTATTTGCTAGATTTAGGTACATTAAGACTCAAAAGTAATAAGAGAAATTGGAATTATTGCATTTTGACAAACAAAATAATTTTACTATCTTTGACCGACCGTTCAGTCATAAATTAATAATGAGCCCCAAAACACCTATCCAAAACGAGCAAATTAGAGCTGAAAGCAAGCTTAAAATAATGGAAGCGGCTTTTAAACTAATTGCCAAAAACGGGTATGAATCTACCAGTGTTGCTATGATTGCCAAACAAGCAGGAGTATCTAAAGGATTGCTTTATAATTATTTTGCTAGTAAAGAAGCATTGGTTGAAGCACTAGTAATGAGTGCAATGAGCGAAGCTGATTCTATAATTGGTAAACTTATGGATACCAATCCAAAAGTGATGCTAAAAAACGTATTTCAGTGGTTTTTTAAAGAGATGAGGGAACATCACGATCATTGGAGGATAATTACAGAGCTTACTTTTAAAATAGACAAATTTGATTTTGTCCACAAAATTGTTACTCAAAAGTTAAACGAATATGTAGGCTTATTACAAGGCCTATTAACTCAAATGGATTACCCAAACCCCTTGGAAGAAGCCCGAATTATTGCGGCTCTTTTTGATGGTATGGGCATTCAATCATTAATGGTGCGAGAGGATTACCCCTTGGATGAAATGGAAGAATATTTAATTAAGAAATACTGTGAATAACATGAGAATACTAACATTAATTGGGCTCCTAGTTCTAGGTTTTGTTTCCACTTCGTGGGCACAAACTGCCAAAGAAATAATTAAAAAGGCGGATGATAAAATGCAGGGTGAGTCGAATAAATCGGTAATGAAAATGACGATTGTACGACCCGACTGGAAAAGGGAAGTAACAATGAAAGGGTGGTCGTTGGGAAGAGATTATAGCCTTATTTTAATTACAGCACCTGCCAGAGATAAGGGCTCTGCTTTCCTAAAACGAAAAAATGAAATGTGGAACTGGCAGCCTTCTATAGACAGGGTGGTAAAACTACCGCCTTCTATGATGTTGCAGTCGTGGATGGGTTCGGATTTTACGAATGACGACCTTGTAAAGCAGTCTTCTGTTGTAACCGATTACCACCAAACATTTGAACAAGACACGGTTATCAATGGAATGGATTGCTACAAAATTAATATGATACCGCACGAAGAAGCAGCTGTGGTATGGGGCAAAGTATTGGTGTATATAGAAAAGGAAGACTATAACCAATTATTGGTTAAGTATTACGATGAAGATGATTTTCTGGTAAACACCATGGTATTATCAAACATTAAAAAAATGGGCAACCGAATAATTCCTACTCATTTAGAAATGATTCCAGCCGATGAACCGCAGAACAAAACAGTTATCGATTATTTGCAAATGGAATTTGACTTAGAGATAAAAGAATCGTTTTTCTCCCTCCAAAATATGAAGAGAATTAGATAAATAAAACTAACCGTAAAGGGCTCAAAGGAACTTGCAACGTTATAGAATGGCTTAGCGAACATTACGAAACCTTAGTGCGCTTTGCGGTAAAAATTTAAACTATGTATTTAACACTCGCTTGGCGAAACATTTGGCGAAATAAACGAAGGAGCATTATCACAATTGCCTCCATCACATTTGCTGTGCTCTTAGCAAGTTTTATGCGCTCTATGCAATTGGGTTCCTACGAACGGATGATTGAAAATGCCGCTGGGTTCTACACGGGCTATATTCAAGTGCACCAAAAAGGCTATTGGGATGAAAAAACAATCGATAATAGTATGGTGCAAGATCAAGCGCTAATAGAAAAAATAGAATCTATTAAAGGAGTTCAAGTAGCTGTCCCCAGAGTTGAATCCTTCGTTTTGGCTTCTTTTGGTACAAAAACCAAGGGTTCTTTGGTTATGGGAATTGACCTAGAAAAAGAAGATGCCCTCACTAAAATTAAGAGCAAATTAATTGCTGGGTCATACCTTGGAATAAACGATAAGGCAGTGTTAGTGGCAGAAGGCTTAGCCGAGTACTTAAAAGTGGGCGTTGGCGACTCTTTGGTAATGATTGGTCAGGGATATCACGGTTCAAATGCAGCCGGTATTTATCCAATTAAAGGCATTGTTAAATTCCCTGTCCCCGATCAAAATAATCAAACGGTATATATGCCTTTAAAAAAAGCGCAATGGCTTTTTGATGTAGATGGAAGACTTACAAGCATTGCTTTGGTGGTTGATAAGGTACAGATGGTAGATCGAATTATTGCAGAAATTAGTAGCGAGGTAGATACTGAGCAACTAGAAATTATGGGCTGGCGCGACTTAATGCCTGACCTAGTTCAAGGGATAGAAATTGATAATGTGAGTGGACGTATTATGTTGTGGATTCTTTATTCTGTGATAGGTTTTGGCATGTTTGGCACATTTATGATGATGACAGCCGAACGAATGTACGAGTTTGGGGTGATGATGTCAGTAGGAATGAAGCGCATAATTATGCAATGGATTATTGTGTTAGAAATGGCAATGATGGCCACTATTGGGGTGTTGGCAGGAATCGGAATTAGCCTTCCTTTTCTAATATACTATCATAATAACCCCATTATGCTCACAGGAGAAGCTGCAGCGGCTATTGAAAATTTTGGTGTGGAGGCTGGCTACTTTTTTTCACTGCAAGCAAGCTTATTTTACAACCAGGCATGGGCTATCTTTTTTATGGCGATCGTACTTGGGTTTTACCCAATTTATGTAATTCAACGGTTAAAACCTGTGGAGGCAATGAGAGAAGCATAGTTTAAATGTGAAATTAGAAAGAGGAAATGAGAAATGTGAAAACAGAAAGAGGAAATGTGAAAACAGAAAAATTGATAATTGTACATTGCAAATTAGAATATTATGATTATTAAAATAGCTTGGAAAAACATTTGGAGGAGCAGAGCAAGAAGCTTTGTGGTTATAGGCTCTATTGTGCTTGGGGTTTGGGCCTTATTAGTAGCCACAGGCTTTATGAATGGCTTTATGGTTAGCTATATGGCCGATATTATCAATCACGATATATCCAACGCACAGGTGCACAACCCCGAATTTAAAAAGGATTTTGACATTACATTTTACATTTCTAACGGAGCTAAAAAAGCAGCAGAATTGCGAAACTGGCCTGAAGTTAAAGCTACTACCACACGCACCATTATTAACGGAATGATTGCTTCGCCCAAAAAGGCAACAGGCGTGCAAATTCGAGGGATTGATATTGAAAATGAAGTAAAAGTTACTCAATTAGATTCGCTCATTAAGGAAGGCACCTATTTTACTGGAATCAAACGGAACCCTATTATTATTGGGTCGAAATTAGTCGAAGAGTTAAAGGTAAAAGTTCGGTCTAAAGTGGTGGTTACATTTACAAATAGTGATGGCATGATAACTTCTGGCGCCTTTCGAATTGTGGGTATTGTTAAAAGCTCCTCTATTAAAATAAATGAACTGTATGCATTTGTTAGGCAAGAGGATTTGGCTAAAATCTCTGGCATTGGCAACCAGGTGCATGAAATTGGAATTCTTACGAAACCTCAAGTGGATGAAGCCACCATTATAACTAAATATGAAGGTTTGCATAAAGAAGATAAAATAGAAACATGGAAAGAGATTGCACCTGAGCTCGCTTTTATGCAATCTATGTACTCGCAAATGCTATATGTGCTAATGGTTATCATTATGTCAGCCCTTGTGTTTGGCATTATAAATACAATGCTTATGGCGGTGCTGGAGCGTTTTAGAGAACTAGGAATGCTAATGGCTGTGGGAATGAACCGGATAAAAGTATATCTAATGATATTGATAGAAACGGTCTTTCTGGGTGCGGTAGCGGCTCCATTAGGTTTGTTAATTGGCTGGCTAACCATTAGCTATTATAGCAATACCGGAGTTGACCTTACCAACTATTCCGAAGGGCTTGAATCCTTTGGCTACTCCTCCATTTTATACCCATACTTAGATGATAATGTATATGTTATTGTAACGATAAGTGTATTTGTTACCGCCATTATTGGGGCGCTTTACCCAGCTTGGAAAGCAGTACGGTTGAACCCTGTGGAGGCTTTACATAAATTATAATTATTGAAAAATTGAACCCATGCCAATTAGACGTCCAAATTAAATGAGTTGCGAAATCATATTCGTGAAGCTTTGTGCCTTGGAGTCTTTGTGGCAATATAAAAAGGCAGTAAAATGAGTGTTATAAAAGCAGAAAACGTACAAAAAACCTATAACGAAACTAAGGTTCCCGTGCACGCATTAAATGGTGTAAACCTAACCATCGAAAAAGGAGAGTTTACAGCCATTGTAGGGCCATCGGGTTGTGGGAAAACCACATTACTTAATATTTTAGGAGGTTTAGATCACCCTACGGAAGGTCGTGTAGAAGTGGCAGACACTAACATAACCGATATGTCGGATGGTAACTTAATTGATTTCAGATTACAAAATATTGGTTTTGTTTTTCAGGCATATAATTTAATTCCTGTACTTACTAATAAGGAAAACATAGAGTTTATTATGCTGCTTCAAAAGCAGGATAAAAAAACAAGAGACGATAGAGCAATGGAGCTATTAAATCAAATGGGCATTGCAGATAAAGCAGACCAACGGCCTTCAGAACTATCGGGTGGGCAACAGCAAAGGGTAGCCGTTGCTCGTGCTTTGGCCTCTAAGCCTAAGGTAATTTTAGCTGATGAGCCTACCGCTAATTTAGATTCAAAATCTACTGCTACCTTGCTCGATATTATGGCCAAAATGAATGCAGAAGAAAATGCCACCTTCGTGTTTTCCACCCATGATCAGCGAGTAATTGACAAGGCGAAACGCATTATTACCTTAGAAGATGGAGTGGTTATTTCTGATGTTACAAGGTAAAAACAAAGTACCACCATTCCAGACAGAAAACGGTTCATCAATAACAAAATTAATAGCTATAAGCTATTAGAAGCTAGCATTAAGACAAGCAAAATGTGAAACCAAAAACCCCCAAATAATGATAAATTCTATGTTTTTTTACGTAGGTCTTAGCTTACTAATTATACACGAAATGGATGCCATTAGGTGTAAAGAATGGAGACTATTCCCAGGACTTTCTCTTTTAAATGATAAGCTTGGCTTTATGGTTTTTACCATAGCTCACATACCCTTATTTGTTTGGCTGCTCCACGGTTTAAGCAAAGCAGGTAACGATGCTTTTATAACAGGACTCAACTATTTTTTTGTAATCCATTTTGGCTTACACCTGTTGTTTTTAATGCATAAAAAGAATGAGTTTAAGGATTGGTTTTCCTGGATATTTATCTCTGGGGCAGCAGCTTGTGGATTAGTTAATATTTTTATTTATTGACATGCAAACAAGAATTAACTATTTTTTTCTTGCTCTAGCTAATATAACGTCTCAAAAGAGATTAGTCATTCTGTTTTTATTAAATATTCATACGGTTGAAATACTTGCCCAAGAAGAGTATAAAGAACCTAAGTTCGCTTTTAAGGGCTACCTTAAAAACATGTCCACTCTAAGCTGGACACCTTATTTAGCAGATACACTCTGGTATGATAACCTTACACATAATCGTTTAAATTTAACATGGTATGCAACGGGTAATTTTACAGTGTATGTAGAAATGCGAAATCGAATGTTTTTGGGATCAAGTGTGAAAACCATTCCGAATTACGGGGAGTTTATTAATAATAATAACGACTTTTTCAACCTTTCCTATAACATCGTTGATAGCGATCAAATTGTAATTAACTTAATGTTTGATAGGCTATATGCACAATGGGCTAAGAATAACTGGGAAGTTAAGCTTGGAAGACAGCGAATTAACTGGGGTGTAAATTTAGCGTGGAATCCGAATGATTGGTTTAATGCTTATTCATTTTTCGACTTTGATTATGAGGAAAGAGCAGGATCTGATGCTTTAAGAGTAACCTATTACACGGGCGTTTCTGGTAGTGTAGAAGTGGCAACAAAAATGGCAGACAGTGCTGATGACTTTGTTGTTGCCTCCATGTTTAAAACCAATAAAAGTAATTATGACTTGCAGTTTTTAGCAGGTTTAGCACAAGGCGATGCTTCAATAGGTACTGGGTGGGCAGGTAATTTAGGCTTAGGTAGTATTAAAGGAGAACTATCCTATTTTATTCCAGTAATAGAAACGACTGCCAATACTATTTTTTTAACATACCCAGGAACCAATCAGTTCGTACACGATGCAGCAGGTAATCGAGTTAAAATCTCAGAGCGATATACATCTATGTTTTTAGGCGCTATCTCTGCTGATTATTCTTGGGCAAATTCGCTTTACCTAAATGGTTCAGTAATGTACAGTTCCATAGGTGATTATGATGCTAATTTGTTTGGAGCAGCAATAGGGCAGCAAACTGGTGATTTTACGGTTAGAGATTTATCACCCTATCCATGGTCAACTTTTGTACAAGCTACTTATCAACTCTCTCCACTCCTATTTACCGGAGGTGCATTAATGTATTACCCTGGAACCAATAATTTTTTTATTAATCCTTTGTTAACCTATTCGTTAATCCAAAATGTTGATATCGATGTTGTAGGCCAATTGTTTTTTGGTGATAATCAAAATGGAACTTATGATGCAATATCTAAAAGTGTTTTTATTAGAGCAAAGTGGAGTTTTTAGTTAGTCTTGCTTTACTTAAATTTTAGTGCTTTCTTTCCCTCTCCCAAACCGCCACACCATAAAGCCTCCGGTTGCAAACATTATAAGACTATACACAGCAGCAGGTACAGACATTTCAGTATTATAAAGTATAGAAATGGCTATTACAATACCTAGTGTGCCATTCTGTAAACCTGATTCTAACGCAATTGTAATTGATTGAGGAAGGCTAAGCTTTCCAATTTTTGCAGTATAAAAACCAACAAGCATAGTAAAGATATTTAATAATGCAACGGCAATACCTACTCGTTCAAAATAACCGGGTATTCTTTCTCTTTCTACACCAATTACACCAAGCACAATAACAAACAAAATAATGGCAGAGGCCACTTTAACAGGTTTTTCCATTTTAAAAGCAAAATCCGGTTTTTTAAACCGAGCCAGCATACCTAACCCAATAGGAATAACTGTAATAACCATAATTTGCACAATTGTTTTAATGACAGGCAGATGGATTTCCTGATTTTCACTCATAAATTGCACGAGGCCAAAATTTACAATTAACGGAATGGTAATAATTGAAATGGTACTGCTAATTGCAGTTAGTGTTACAGAGAGTGCGGTATCTCCATTTGATAAATGACTAAATAAATTAGAAGTTACACCACCAGGGCAGGCGGCCAATATCATTAAGCCAACGGCTAGCTCAGGCTCTAAATTTAATAAAAATGCAATGGTAAAACCTACAATGGGCAGTATTATCATTTGATTGGTAATGCCTATAAAAATTGCTTTGGGGTATGTAAATATTCTTTTAAAATCAGTTGCTTGCAGGGTTAGCCCGAGCCCGAGCATAATAATGAAGAGTGAAGCGGGCAGCATAAAAGTTGTTAATATATTTTGTTCCATAGTAGCTTTAGGATTTTACAGCCTCTAAAATTAGTAAAATGTAATGAAGATGCTTAAATACTGGTTGGTATATGATTTTGTGGCAGTTTTGGAATACAAACCGTGCAACTTACACAAAGGGTTATTTATTGTTAAAATGTTGATGTTTAGCACTTAGCCCGCCATAAACTATATACATTATTACTCGCTGGCATTATTGTTTTTTAGTTCATTAATCCGATTTTTATCATATAATGAGTTGCATAAGCCTTCTCAATATTTTCATTTCCAGAATTTACTAAATCTCAATCTTCAAAATCTTTTTTTTGATAAATAATTAAGTCTGAGAAGAACATCAACAGCATAAATTAATCCTTTCTCGTACCGTAGCAAATTAACTAAACTTTTTATTTTTTTCTCTAATTCAATATTATTCATTCATTTTTTCTCTTTTGTAATTGTTAATTTGTTCTTTGATTAATTCAATATAGCGTATTTTTTTGTAATCGAACCATTTCTGCCGATACTCACCCGAATTATCAATTTGCCATTTAAAATTTCTAAACGGTTTCGATTTATTCAATGAATTCGCTAATCTGTCTTGCAATCTTTGGTCATCAACTGTCTCGACAAAGTCAGCCATTAATGAAAAAGAATCATGCGAAGACATCCCTTCAAATTCATAATAATCAGTCTGGTTTTCGTCAATTTCTTTGTTTTCCTCTTCCCAGAGTTCTTCGTCTGCTCCAACCCAACTGTCAAAATTGATTACAGTCTTTATTTCTCCAGATTTGAAGTTATAAAAACATCTCATTCCACAGTCCAAGTTGTCAGCAATTTCCATTATTTGTTGGTCAGCCAGTTTCATTTTTGCAATGCTTTTTCTTTTGCCCTCTCATCAATCATCATAGCACAAGAAGGACATTCTTTCTGTCTCATAACTCAGGTTCAAAGATAAGCAAGTTTGAAGCTTATTACGAACGTAGTGAAGCAATCTGTGTAAACTAATAACCTGAGTTTCTTACCTTTGTAATTATGCGATGCCCGACAGGGAAAAATGGTTATTATTCAGAAAGTGAGGTTCAAGAAGCGTTGATTCGTTCTCAAATCCGTTTTTTGCAAGCAGCCAAAAACTATTATAAATGCCACGATTGTGGCGAATACCACCTTACTTCACAAGGGGAGTTTAATTCGATTTTGAACGATTCGGAAGTGGTTGCCCGAATTAAGCGAGAGCAAAGTGAACAGGAGTGGACAGGTCGGATCAAGTAGCTTTGTTGTTTTTTTGCTGAGCTGCTTTTTCAGCAACAGCTTTACTTAGTTCTTTTTTAGTAATAAACTTTCGTAGCACGCCTTCCACAGGTAAAATGGAGAGAGCAATGGCCACCTGAATAAAGAAGTTGATTACAGGAGATTGATTGGTTTCAAACTTGGCTTCGGCAATGGTTTGAACAAACTCAACAATAAAAATTAAAGTAAGAAAAGTAAGCAACCTACTTAATATTGAAAATTTATGTTTTTTACGGTTAATAAATACTGACAATGCCATTAACCCACCAAAAAACAAAAGCTCTGCTAAGTAAAACCAGGGTCGTTTCCAATAGGGTGCTAAAATGCTAAATTTAATCGATTCCGAAATTTTTTCATTGCCCAATGCGTCTCTAGCTCGAACTTCAAGTTCGTAGGCTCCTGCAGGTAAATATGGGAACACAATCTCATTATTATTCTTTCCCCATTCTGACCAATCAGATGATAAACCAACCAAGCGATACTGGTATTCTGTTTGATAAATATTAGTATAATCCGGAGAGGCAAATTTAAAAGACAAAGAGCTTTGCTGTTCAAAATTGCCAAGCAGGGTTGTAACAGGGAGAGCTACCGAATCTTTCTGTGCTTTTTCAAGAAAGAGTTCAAACTTTCTGGTGATGGATTTTATTTTTTCCCCATCTATTTTATAAAGTTGGTTATCGCCTGTAACCACCCAAAATTTATTGTCTCCTAATTCAGAAATATACTTTGGGTCTTCAAACAGGCTGATAAAATTTAGCGAGCTATTAAGGTCTTCGCCTTGCCCATACCAAAAATGTCCGGTATTTATCCAAAGCTTATCTTTTGAGCTGAGAATGATATTAGTTGGCAAGCCAATTTGTTGGGCAATAATGGTATCTTTTTTAATAGCATGGTCTTCGTAATAATAATAGCCCGAAGTATTTAAAAAGTAGGTTTTGCCTTGGTAAGGGTTGGCATAAATACGTTCCCAATGTGGGTTATGTATGGGGTACACCTCCACATCATCCAATGTATAAGCATTGCTTAACACAACACGGTAAACAGAGTCAGCACCACAGAGCCACAGGCTTCCATTTTTGCCTTGTTCTATTTGTTCTACAAAGTCATCTAGGCCGTCCAGCAATCCGGTGGTTATCCATTGGTTGCTTTGGGGTTTTAGCACTTTTACCTCTTTGGTATAGGTGCTCACCATTAAAAAATCATAGTTTTCGGGCTTATACATGTACACTACCGGCTCCTCAAATATTCGATTTGCCTGCTTGCCCGCTAATTGATACACTCCGGATAATGAACCAATCAATAGCTCCCCATTAAAATCTACCAACTGAACAATTTTAGCATCTATATTTTCAAATTTTTCAAATTCAAAACTTTGAGATAAGAGTAGTTTTTGAACCTGCTTTTTATAGGATGTTTTAGACCTGGTAGTAGTAATTGGTGAGGCTCTTTTGTTCTTCCTTCTAAATAAGCCTTTCTTCTTTTTTGGTTCAGCCTCTGTTATCACTTCTTCGGTAGTGATAATTTTTTTATAGCTCACTACATCTTCGAACACAGATTTCTTAACAAGCTCATATAACCCAACAGAAGTACCAACAAAAAGTCTTTTATTAAACTCATAAACTACTTGAATATTACCCGAAAGCCCCTTATAGCTAGCGAAATTTCTAATAGGTATTTCCGGAGCAATAATGGATACGCCTTGAGGCGTAGCACACCACACAATATTATTTTTACCTACAAAAAGTGTGAGTATTTCATTGTCTAATAATCCATTTTCGTAGTTCATATACTGAACTACATTACCGCTTGTTGCATCAATAAAAACAACCCCTCCGCTTAGAGTTGAAAAGACTAATATGTTGGAATTAACCCAACTAATATTTACAGGTGTGTTTTGGTCTAAATAGCCATCATCATTAATTTTAAACTCCTTGTAATTTGTAACTCCCGCTTTTTTAATAAAATAATTGCCATTACCTGTAATAATTAGTTGGTCTCCTTTTTTAGAGCTAATGGCATCTAAAGCAGGTAGTGGTAATGTAAGTGTATGATTTGTTAATTTTCCTTCAGAAATAGTTTGTATTCCGTTTTTGATACTTGAAACATATAGTTGCCCATCAATTTCCATTAAGCTAAAAAACAGGTCTTCAAAAGGTTTTTTGATAAGATGAAGGTTTTTTGAACCTGTATCATACACATATAACGTGCTTTCCGATAAAAAATAGACCTTGTTTTGGTGGTATTTGATATCAAATATTTCCTGGCTTATTGTTGAAATAACCTGATAAGATTCTGAGAGCTTTCCTGTTTTATTTATAACGGCAATTTCTTTCCGCCCACCCACATACAGGTTATCATTATCATCAAAATCTAAGGCAAAAACACTATACGGAGTTTCTATAACAGACCAATCTAACCCATCAGAAACCAAGACTCCTTTAAGGTTGGCCATATAAATAAGTCCTCTGCTATCCTGAACAATATCGTAATTATAATTGCTAAGAGCACGCTCTTTAAGGTTGTATTGGGCAAGATAATAGGAGCCTGTTTGAGCTATTCCGACAAACGGTAATAACAGGCATAAGGCTGTAATAAATATTGATCTCATATAAAATGATTTACATCAAAAGTATTGAGAATTTTGAATTTGTCATAAACCATAGGATTACATATAGACTACATCCTTTTTTTAGGTGGCTTCACTTTAAACTTAAATACATCAGGGCGGCTATAATGACCTGAGGTGTCTAATGTCATTCGC
>JAMOMJ010000269.1 GCA_027067135.1 Cyclobacteriaceae bacterium | reverse complement strand
TCGCCATACACTTTGCTAATATTAAGCTCGGTAATAATCAGTTTTTCTTCACCAAAGACAGGCTCAACGATATACTTGCCATCAGGGCCAATAATGCAGCTACCGCCCTTTAACAAAAGTGTATCCGGGTTTTTAATGTCAGAGAGCTCAATACCTTTTGGCACATCGGAGACTTTCATAAGCTGACCTACCGCCAACACAAAGCTTCGTGCTTCAAAGGCATAATGACGGCTAGCTACTTGCAACATTTCGTGCACATTGGGCCAAAGAGCTACATGAATATCTTCGCCAGAATTATGCATGGCTTGTCGGGTAAGCGGCATCCAATGTTCCCAGCAAATTAATGCGCCCGTTCTGGCTCCATGAATGGGTGTAGCTTCGAGTCCGCCTCCATCACCTAATCCGTAAACTAACTTTTCTGTAAATGTGGGCATTAATTTTCGGTGGTGAACAGACAGGTTTCCATGCTCATCAAAAATAAGAAGAGAATTATACAAAGTTCCATTACCTAGACCAGTAGCGACTTTTTCGTTGATTCCGAGCACAGTACCCATTTTGTGCTGAGCAGCAAGTTTCCCAATTTCTTCTGTTTCAGAGCCAGGCACGGTAATGCTGCTTTCAAACATGTCAACAAATGCCTGTTTCATTTCGGGGGCATCCCATTGCGAAATATTGGTGCCATAATCTAACCAGGCAGGGTAGCCCGAAAGCCAGGTTTCACCCACTGCTAATAATTGCACCTTTTGAGAGGCGGCATCTTTTATAATACCTCTTAATTTTTGCAGTGTTGCCTCCTTATTAAAATGTACCGGGGCATACTGGGCAATGGCTACTTTGATACTCTTTTTATTCATAGAACTTAAAAGTAGCTAATCTTGTCTAAAACGCACTTTTTATCACTATCTATTACTCATTTACCCGAAAAAGTAACATTCCCAACGAAACTTGTAGTACATTATTATGTCTAGTTTCTCCAACATTATTCGAAATATTACTTAGTCCAATAACGTACCGAGCAGTTACATTAAATTTCCTATCCATAAAGTCGTACCCAACTCCAATAGGCAAGCCAAGTTCAACTCCCTTAAATTGGTCTTTTACATCAAATTTTTGATCGGTATAAACTTGGTTTGCACTAAGTAAGAATCCAAATTGAATACCAGCGTGTACATTAAGGTTATACCCTACATTATACCTAGCCATTACTGGAATATTTAAATAAGTTAGGTTTAGTGAACTACTAAAATCGTTCGTAGCTGCGTGACCCTGAAATGAGAATAATATTTCTGCTTGCATCATTAAGAAGTAATCAAAAAAGACTTCAGAATACATGCCAAAATGTGGTGCAACTTTCATTTTATTGTCTGTGTCTCCACCAATATTAGCAAAGTTAAAGCCCCCTTTGGCTCCCACAATAGGCTTAGGGGCTCCTTGCCCAAATATATAAGAGGGTGTTGCTGCAAGAAGAGCCGCAATAAGAATGATTGTTTTTAGATTTTTCATAACAATTTTATATTTATTTAAAATTGCCTAATACCACATCACAGAATCAATAAAATTGATTAGCATAAAGTTATAGAACGATTATCGAAAACCTGCTTTTTTAAGTTGTTTTTACCTGATCCATAATGCTTGTAAATTCTTCTACATCAAACACAATGTCGTCTTCTCCAACTTGGTCGAACGGGTTTTCCAAATGGCTTTGAATGTTATCCAAACTCACTAAAATGAAACTAAATATGATTGGCAATAAGTACTCTAAGTTGGGTGAGTAATGTTCAGATACTGAAGCAAAATATGGGCCATATAAAATGGGAAAAGTGTAGATAAACACCTTACTATAGGCACGCAATGTAATGGGAGTTCGGTAGCGTAAAATGGTATTTAAATTTTCTACATCAACCGCTATCTTACTAATGTATTGGCTAATTCTCGATATCTCACCAGAAGGTAACTCCAACGACCTAAATCGTTTCATTAGTAGAGAGAGCTCGGATATTTTTTGGTAAATACCCAGTTGATTTTCTTTTTCACCAGTAATAAAAATAGCTCTAATAGAGCTATAAACATCCATTAATTTATCCTTTACTTCCTCCTCAAAATCTTCGTTACCTTCTAACCAGTCTCTGGAAGCTAAATAGATAGCCAAAACATGGGCTTTAAAATCACTAAGCATCCAAAGTGCTCGTTCTCTTCGTTTATAAGCACTATCTATAGAAAATACCACAGGAAAAACAATGGCGATACCAATGAGTGTTAATGGGAACTCAGCAATTATATTATAATAGCTACAAAGCCAAGTAGTGGTAATAGCTAAGCTGGTTACAATAAGCGTTTTGTAATTGATAATAAGGTATAAGCTTCTGAGAATTTTCATAAAAATGGCAAATAAAAAAACTATCTCGTCAATCTGTAAATTAAAAGTGCAGTACGCTTCGTTAAGTCTTCAAAGGTTGTTAAATCAATCCATTCTTGAGGTGTATGGCCGCCACCTCCCATAGCACCGAGTCCATCAAGCCCATCGGTATAAGCTGCTACAAACGAAATATCTGCTGCACCACGTTTCATTGGGTCGTAAGCCACCACTGGAGGGTGACCCATATCTTGACTTACTTGGCTTAATATTTCCATAAGGTCTTCGTTGCCTTTGGTTGGTGCCATAGCAGGGTAACTATCCCAATAGGTAAAAGTGGCATCTGTTTTTGGCAAATGATTATCTACAATTTCTTGCATTTTTTTACGTGCGTTGGCTTTTTGTTTTTCGGAAATGAATCGCAACCCACCTGCAACGTGTACCGTTTGAGGGATTACATTGGTTTTGCCAAAAGCCTTAGCACTAGCGGTTGATTTATCGTATTCTGCAAAAGTGCCGCCTGTAATAATTCCTGGGTTAAATGTGAGGTAATGTTCATTGCTCAGGGCTTCATACCACTCATTTAGTATTCTACCAACTTCAAAAATGGCTCCTGCACCATCTTCTTCACTAAAAATACCTGCACTATGGGCTCGTTTACCTGTAACGCTAAGCTCCCACCCACTTGAGCCTCTGCGTGCTAAAGTTGCTTCGTTAAAGCCAGAAGAGGCCTCGTAACCAAGGGCAATATCACTTCGTTTGGCTGCCTCAATAATATCCTTTCTGCTGATTGATATAGGTTTTCCCGACTCCTCTTCATCACCGTGCATGGCAACAATAATTTGAGTGTTTTTTAAATAGCCAGCTTCTTTGAGGGCGCGTAAGGCATAAAGAATAATTACATCACCACCTTTCATATCTTCTACTCCAGGGCCAGTGGCTTTATCTCCATTGCGTTCATATTTTTGAAAAGGGCTGTCTTTTTCAAATACGGTATCTAGGTGACCAATAAGCAAGAGGCGTTTTCCTTTAGTGCCTTTATGTTCTGCGAAAAAGTGGCCTGCTCTATTCATTTCAGTTGGCATATCAATCCAGCTTGTTTCAAAACCGATGGCCTTAAATTTGGCATCGAATAATTTGCCCACGTTGCGCACGCCATCGGCATTCATTGTACCGCTATTAATGTTAACAGTTTCTTCTAAAAACTTTAGTGCATCATCATTATTAAGAGCTACTTGCTTGAGGATTTTCTTTTCTTTGGAAGAAAGGTTTTGACCCAAAATGGTACTAGATGCAAAAACTAGTAGGACTAAAAAAAAGGGAGTTTTAAATAAATTCATGCGTAAGGGTTTTTAGAGGATATAAATGTACAAAACCATTTTTATTTGGCTACTATTTACTCATAATGAATCCTTATCCCGAACTAAGGTTTATAGAGGCTCTTACTTTTTATCGAACCTACATAATTATTGATAGGCTAAAATTATTGAGTTAAAATCTACTCCATATCTATTTTACCGTCAAAATCGTTGAAGAAATAGTGCGGCTGTAATAAAATGTGAATGTCTCCCGAACGTTGTGGGTTATTGTTACGAAGAGCCTTCGTTGACAAATAAAAATTGGGAAGCTGGTTTGTGGACAAAGAACTACTTGTTATTAGAGCCGAACATAAAAAGTTAAAAAACTTCATGGATTTTTACTTATTTTGGCAACATCGGCTGAATTTGGAAACGAGTACTAAATCCACCGTAATTATCTGGTTGAACTGTATTATAAAAAGCTTGTGCTTGTAGGTTGAAAGGAGTTTTTCCAACCCTGATAATTTTACCACCACCAAAAGGAATTACCCAAGTATTACCTTCGGTAGCTTCCCAGTTAGCAGTAAGTAGGATTTTTTCAGCAGACCTAAATACCTGAATTCAGCACTTGTTTACAAACTAATAACAGTGAACCTTCTTGAAAAGAATATTATCGGCTTAATCTTCTTTTTTTTCTTTGCCAATTGGAATACTTAGATAGGCATAAATACTGCTGTTTTTGGAGTTATAATAATTGTTTTTAAAACTATTAGTTAGCCCATAAAAATATTTAACACCAATGTTCATTCCTGTTCCTTTACGTAATTTATACCCTATGCCTCCTATAACAGCTAATTCAAGTCGATTAAAAAGGTCGCTATTATTAGTTTTAATATTTAGTTCTTTTCCATCTTTTTGATAATCAAATATTAAATAGGCCTTAGTTCGAAGGGCAACCTGAGGCCCAAGGTGAAAAAAAAATGATTTTTAAAACGGTATTTAAGAGCTATAGGAACATGGAAGTAAGAGATTTTTTGCTCATAACTTCCTGAGTCTGTATAAATAGTTGCAGGATCCAAAATGAGCACATCACTTTCTTTTAGTTTATTAAGGCAACATTAGATTTTACCAACACGCCAGTATTTAAAAAGAGTTGATTCTTTAGTTTAAAATCGAAATAAAATCCGAGGTTAAGAGAAGGGGTTGGAGTGGCACTTTCAAACTCAGACATTTTTGCGTAGTTGTACCCTATATCAAATCCAAACTCAATTTTATCAGAATTAAGTTTATCTCCTAAAAGGAGTGTTATTAATACTTGAGACTTACCTAATTGTGAAGTGAAAATAAGCATGAGGAAAACAAATATTTTTTCAGTCATCTTTTTGTTGTCAATAGATTAATTAATTTTTCTCTACCAAACGATTTCAACTAAAAAGTGAATAAAGAAAAACCCTACAAAGCAAAAATAGATATAAATTGAATGAGCAAGCAACATTGCTCCCTTTCCATGTACAAATAAATGTGATTGCCAAGTACCTAATAGAGGGTGTTCGAGCCAATAATGAATGGTTTTTTCGAGGATGGAAACAATATATACAAGTAGTGTATATGAAAGTGCCTTTACTAAAATTTCACACATAGGCTTTTAAGGTGGCAAGCCATTTTTGAATGGGAGACTTATCAATAATAAACACTATTTTGCCAATGGCTAAAGCACCAATAAAAGCTGTGCTCCATCCATAAAAAGTGCTGAAAAAGAACAAGCTTTTTAATAGTCATAAAAATAGCAAAGCATACAAAAAAGTAAAGTGACTACCCAACATCAACCATAGCAATAATAAACCTAGGCTATACCAACCTAGATTTATTATAATTGGAACTTACATCACCATCGGTGTTTCACTCATTAATTTCCAGTCTCCTTCTACGCTTTTTATTAGGGTAATTAAAGAAACAAAGGTTATCTTAGTTCCTTTAAACGTAACTTTTGCACTTGCAGAACTCCCATTTATTACGATATTTCCTATGGTAAGCTCTCTATTATCGCCACCAAACTCTTTGGTTTTTATTTTTTCTACAAATACGGCCTTGGGCATTACACTTACTTCTGTACTGCCAAATAACCGGTTCATAACTACACGGTAATTTTCATCTAAATACTTATTAAGTTCGGCTACATTATTGGTATCTCCTGCTTTTGAAAAAGCAGTAATTACTTTTTTTACTTCCTTAATTTCTGAGTTTTGCCCTTGGCAACTCATGGTGGCTAAAAGCACACATAGCATAGCTACTAATTTTACTTTTTTCATAATTGTGGTTTTTATTGTTTGTTTTTGTTTTCTGTTTAAAATACCGCATCAATTCGTCATTCTGAGCGCAGCGAAGAATCTCATCAATTAAACTGAGATTCTTCGGGCAAAGCCCTCAGAATGACGTGCAACTTGGTTTTATAATTTTATTTCTGTTGATGTGCGCATAATGGAATGATGTTGAAAATCGTCTTCTTGGCTGTAGGCAATGAGCATTATGTATTCAAGTCCTTCCTTTAAATCACGCTGGTATTTGCTAATTGCATGCACAGGTAATGAAAATGCAATGGTCGTATGCTGGCCATTTTGTTTTCCTTGCATGTCTTTTACCTGAGATGTAGCTTCAAATTTTGTTATTGGGTTGTAGTTACCAGGAGATGTTGTGTAGTGTTCTACAACTTCCACTTTTTCATTTATAATATGCCCCATAAGCAAGTAGGTTCCTGTTATACCTGAAGAAGTGTTGAATCCAATAGCAAGCCAACCGTCTGTTGGGGCATCCATTGCAATAAAAATTCTATCGTTTTTAAACGTCCAGCTTACACTCATTCCATTTTTACTAACTTCTTTCACTTCCTGTAATTGGCCGAGGCATATATTGCTTACCATCCAAAGCATAATTAATGTTACGTGTTTCATTTTGTTTAATCAATTATTGATATATCAATTTAAATATCAAATTTTTTTACTCCATATTATGTTGAATTTTTTCGAGCATGGTGCTAAGAGAGGCTAACTCATTTTTTGAAAACGAGCTCGTCATTTTGCTTCTCAGTTCTTTCACCATGCCAAGGTGTTTGCTAACAAACTTTTTACCTGTGGAGGTTAAAATAATATTATACTGCCGCCTGTTTTCGGGTATTTGTTCTCTAATTATAAAGCCGTTTTTACTAAGTATATCTAGTGTGCGTGTAATAGAGGCAGGGTCTCTAAGCGATTTATCGGCTAGTTCCTTTTGTGAAATTTGCTCCGATTCTTCAATAATCTTAAGAAGAATCCACTGTTCAACCGTAATGCCTAAACCAGACTTATCAAACTCACGTTGAGAGCTCAACTTAATTAGCTTGTTTGTTTTATCTATTTGAAAGGCAATTAAGGTTTCAATATCTTGCTTCATTATTGTTTAATCAATTATTGACACAACAATTATAATAAACACAATTGATATATCAACAATAAAACACATTTATTTTTTTAGAGGAAAGATTTCAACCGCCTCAAAATCTTCGGTTTTCAGCGATACAAAATAATGGTGAAAGGTATCTTTTTTATCAAATTCGCCATTTCGGTTAGCGTCTTCAATGGTTCTAAAATAAACCCGGTTGGCAGAAGACATTAATTCCCAATCGAGCAGTTGATGGCCATTAACACTTAGCTTTTCAAATTTCGTTCCGTTAGCGTTGGCAATGTAAAACGAAACCACATCTTCATACGTTAATTGTTTGTCTTTATTGGTGTCTTTATCCATTACTTCTAGCAGAATAACATTCGCAGTGGTGTGTACTAAATAAAAGCTCCTTATCTTAATTTGCTCCGTAGTCAGTTCCCTAATATGGATAGAATCAATATGCTGAAACTTAATATTGTCAATATCTCCCCTTACTGATTCGCCATCAAAATAACCTGCCGAAAAAGAATCATCGTCTCTGCTGCCAGAGCCCATGTAAAATTTTGAATCTCGGGTATAGCTTTGTGTTTTACCTACCACAAAGAGCAAGTAATCGGTGCTATCAAAATGGATAGGCAGGTTTGCCATAGGTACGGCTGTGGTGTCAATAATAAGTTCTGCAGTAGTAGTGTCTTGTTCGTACACTACTTTAGGTTTATCAGTATTTGTGCAAGCCATTGCAAAAATTACGAATAGAAAGAAGATGTAAATTATTCTTTTCATTCTATAATGATATCATATTTTGCTAACAAACCCATAGCTCCTTCTTTAGAAAACCTGGCTTTTCTTACTCTATTAGCTTCAGGGTCTATGGTGTAATTGGTGGAGCTGCTCAAGTCAGCTTTTTCAAGATTTGTTTGATCGAACAAGGCTCCTCGGAAATCGCATTCTATAAATTTAGCTCCTGTTAAGTTCGCTTCTGCAAAGTCAACCTCTTCGAGCAAGCATTTTTTAATTTGTATTTTCTTAAGGTTTAGCCGATAAAACGAAGCGTAGTTTAGCATAGAATACTCGAAATGTAAACTGAGCAAGAATGGATTGGCTTCTGAAAAATTGATACCTAATACTTTACAGTGTAGAAAGGTTACGTCTTTAAGTCCTGTATTCTTTACTTGCACAGAACTTAAATCACAGTGTTCGAATCTGCACTCCATAAACGTATAATTCGAGAAGTCTTGCTCAGAAAAAAAACATTGCTTGAATGTGCAACTAGTGTATTCTCCTAGAGGAAGGGAGTCTAGTTTTTCAAATATTTCATTATTGGATGATTCCATTTTTAACTGTTTATGCTTCTTTCGCTCTTCAAGTCCTGCGACCATTGAAGATTAATAAAAATTGAATATGCTCGTTTTCAACGGTCGGAGACCTTGAAAAACGACATTACTCTAAGTTAAATTTTATTTGGTTACTCTGCTCTAATTCATGAAACTTCTTGTACTGTTCCCTTCCTCCAAACCATTTCAAAACTTTCGCTCTTTCCAAATACGTTTCGGTTTCAGATAGGTGGGTATTGTACGATGAATATGGGTATTTTTTGTAATCATCAGCAATCTCGTGCTTTTGAGGGTTATGGCGTATGTAGGCAATTAACCGTGAAAAATAGTCATCACTTGTAACTTCAATTCTCCTAAAAGGAGTTTCAAACAGGCCTCCTGTTCTTTGTTCCTTCTTGTTAAAGGTTTGGCTGTAGCCATTAAACAGATGTGCAAATTGACTACTTATCCATTTTGGAATTGACACAACCCTCTTGCCAGGATATTTCAACTGAACACTGTTGAGAATTTCATTTTCTGATTTTACATTAATGAAAAAATGAAAATGGTTGCCCATTAAACAGTAAGCAAAGGTGTTAACGATTGGGGTTACATGCTGTATATATTTTAACAAGAACAGTTGATAATCAGTTGGAATTTTAAATATTACTTCGCCATTTATACCTCTGTTATATATATGATAATAACAATCTGGTATAAGTGGTTTTGTATTGGCTTTCATAGTTGTTAATGGTCAATGACATTAATGGAAAATGAAACAAACTATAATTATTCCCAACAATCAAAACCTTTTTTTGGTTCGATTATTTACTCCATTAGTTTCGTTCTTTAAGGTCTACGACCGTTAAAGACGAATAAAACCTATTCTTTAATCCCTGCTAAATCCAATATAAAGGCATATTCCAAGGCGGTGGTTTTATAGCGTTTAAAGCGACCCGAAGCACCGCCATGTCCCGCCTCCATATTGGTGTGTAGTAGCAAAATATTATCATCCGTTTTTAGCTCGCGTAATTTGGCTACCCATTTAGCAGGCTCAAAATATTGCACTTGCGAATCGTGCAAGCCTGTAGTAACTAACATATTGGGGTAAGCTTTAGCTTCCACATTATCGTAAGGCGAATAGCTAAGAATGTATTCATAAGCTTCCTTATCGTTAGGATTCCCCCATTCATCATACTCGCCTGTGGTTAATGGAATGGATTCGTCCATCATAGTGGTAACAACATCTACAAAAGGCACAGCAGCCACAACTCCTTTATATAATTCAGGTTCGTAATTTATAATGACACCCATTAATAACCCTCCTGCACTACCACCCATGGCAAACAGTTCGTCTTTGGCGGTATAGCCTTCGGCTACTAGGTATTTAGCACAATCGTTAAAATCGAAAAAGGTGTTTTTCTTATTAAACATTTTACCGTCCTCATACCACTGGCGCCCCATCATTTGCCCTCCACGAATATGTGCAATAGCATACACAAACCCACGATCCAGCAAACTCAACCTTACCGAGCTAAAATAAGGATCGATGGTGGAGCCGTAGGAACCATAGGCATAGAGTAAAGTTGGGTTGGTCCCATCTTTCTTAAATCCTTTGCGATACACTAAACTCATGGGTACTTTTACGCCATCTCGAGCTGTGGCAAATATTCTTTCCGTTGCATAATTGGCTGGGTCAAAATCGCCCACAACTTCTTGCTGTTTTTTGAGTGTTCGCTCTTTGGTATCCATTTGGTAATCATAGGTAGAGCTAGGCGTAGTCATAGATTGATAACTAAACCGAAGTGTATTTGTGTTATACTCACGATTACCTGTAGTGTAGGCCATATAGGCTTGTTCCTCAAAGGCGATATAATGATCTTTATTATTAGTGAGGTTTCTAACCCTAATTTGGTTTAACCCATTAGTACGCTCTTGAATTACCAAATAGTTTTTAAAAGCAGTTATCCCTTCTAATAAAGTCTTAGGGTTATGTGCGATAACCTCTTGCCAATTGCTAACCTCTGTTTGGTTATCAGGTGTTGTCATTAACTTAAAATTGGTAGCACCATCTTTATTAGTTGAGATATAAAACTTGTTTTCGTGGTGCTCGATATTATACTCATGTCCTCTTACACGTGGTGTAAACTGACGAAACTCTCCCCAGGGATCATCGGCATTTAATATTCTATAGTCTGATGTAAGCGTGGCTCCCGACCAAAGAATTAGAAATTTACCCGAAAGTGATTTGTAAATGCCGGTGTAGAAGGTATCATCTGCTTCAAAATAAATATCTTCTTGGCTCTCCGGTTGGCCTACTTTATAACGATGAACCCGATCGCTTCTTAACGTATTTTCATCTTTTGTAGTAAAAAAGATAGTTTCATTATCGTTGCCCCAAGAAGCCCCTCCCGTAGTAGTTGGAATGGTTTCTTCTGACACTTTACCAGTCTCCAAATTTTTAAAATGGAGAGTGTATTTCCTGCGGCTTACGGTGTCAATTCCATACACCAACATATTATTATTAGGGCTAACACTAAAGCCTCCAATGGAAAAATAGGAATGACCTTCGGCCATTTTATTACCATCGAGCATTATCTCTTCTTCATTATCAAGGCTTTCTTTTTTACGGCAGTATATTGGGTACTCGCCCCCTTTTATGTATTTGGTATAATACCAATAGCCATTTTTAAAGTATGGAACCGAAGAGTCGTCTTTTTTTATCCTTGCAACAATTTCATTATAAAGTTTTTCTTGGAATGGTTTTGTGTGCTCCATTACCTTATCTAAATATGTGTTTTCAGCATTAAGATAATTTAATACAGCTGTGTCTTCTCGTTGGTTAAGCCAATAATAATTATCAACTCGTTTATGCCCGTGTTCATTAAATACTTTCTCGTGCTTTGCAACTGTGGGGGGAGCAAGAGCTTGTTTGTTTTCTTTATCCATAGTACACTGAAATGCCGAAAAGGCTAGAAGAATTAAAATTGATAATTTGAGTTTCATAATGGCTTGAGTTGATTCAAGCCACAAGTTAATAATTAACTAATTGACAAGCAATTATTTGATGTTTTGCATATCTTGCAAGGACTTATATTTACCTCCTTTTTCCATAAGCCCAGAATGGTTGCCTCTTTCGATGATCTCGCCTTTTTCGATTACCAAAATCTCATCAGCATGCTGAATGGTGCTAAGGCGATGCGCAATAACCAAAGAGGTTCGTTGGCTCATAAGGTTGGTGATGGCTTCTTGCACTTGCCTTTCTGAGTGAGAGTCCAGAGCTGAAGTGGCTTCATCAAGGATTAGAATATCTGGGTTTTTCATTACAGCTCTTGCAATACTTAACCGTTGTCGTTGGCCACCAGAGAGTTTAGCTCCGTCTTCTCCAATAACCGTTTGGTAGCCTTTGGGCGTATCCATAATAAAATCGTGCGCATTGGCAATTTTTGCTGCTTTTATTACCTCTTCTTCCGAAGGGTTTTCCATTCCAAAAGCAATATTGCTGAGAATAGTATCATTAAACAGGATGGACTCTTGGGTTACAATTCCCATTTTTTGACGAACAGAGTTTAATGTGCATTTCCGTAAATCAATACCATCAATGGTAATTTTTCCTTCGCTTGGGTCATAAAAACGAGGAACTAAATCAGCAATCGTAGATTTTCCCCCACCAGACATGCCAACGAGCGCAATGGTTTTTCCTTTCTCTAACTCAAAGGAAATATTTTTTAACACAAACTCTTCCTCATACTTAAAAGAAACGTTTTTAAAATGAATTCCTTCTTTAAATTCTCCAACAACCTCTCCTTTGTTGTTTTCAGTAATTAAAGGTTTGGTGTCTGTTATTTCAAATATGCGTTCTGCACTTGCAAGTCCTCTTTGTATAGAACTAAGTGAGCTTGAGATGGACTTGGCTGGCTGTAGTACTCGTGCAAATAGCAGAATAAAGGTAATAAAACCTGTTCCTGTTAATGTTGGGTGATCACTTAATACCATAGACCCTCCGAGTATTAAGAGACCTGCAACTATTAAAATGCCTAAAAATTCAGAGATAGGGCTTGCCATATCAAATTTCTTAGACATAGAAACACTAAGCCTAGCATAATTAGCTACCTCTTTTTTAAATTTTTGAGAAATATATTCCCTAGCCGTAAATGCTTTTATTAATCGAATACCACTAATCGCTTCTTCTACGTGGTACGATAAATTGCCCATAGACTTTTGAGTTCTGGCTGCGCTCTTTTTTAGCCATTTGGCTATGGCTGCAATTAATCCACCCGAAAGAGGCAAGAGAATTAATGTATAAAGCATTAAAATAGGCGAGATTGTATATAAAGCAATGAAGTAAAAAATGAGATGTATTGGTTCTTGGAATACTACTTTTAAAGAGTCTTGAACCGTATGTTCAACTTGCTGCACATCATTTGTAATCCGAGACATAATATCTCCTTTACGTTCATTGGTAAAGTAACCAATGTCTAACCCTGTTACTTTATCAAAAACATCAACCCTTATTCCTTGAATTACCCTATTCCTCATAATTGCTAAGAGTACGGTAGTTATGTATCTAAAAATATTGGAAAAAAAAGCAGCTATTACAAGAGTTAAGCCAACAAATTTTAAAACACCCATCTTGCCATGGAGAATCATAATTTGATACGAATAGTAATTAAATAAATCAATTAAATAATTAATATCAAAGCTGTATTCTGGAACACTTAATGGAGTCACTACCGAGGTGTTTTGCTGAAATAGCACCTCGAACATAGGAGCCATTAAGGCAATATTAAATACACTAAAAAAGGAATATAATATTACCGATACTACATATTGCGGTATATACCAGCCAAGGCCTTTGGCATAAGAAATAATTCTGAGGTATGTATTCATATATTTAACAAGAGCACAAAACTAGCTTAATTGGTTAAAATTCCTGCAACCTCTGAGCGATGTTCCATCGAAATGCAAATGAATAAATGGTGGATTTATTTAGCAAAGGTTGGATCATCGTCTTTTTGTTCTCTGGAAATAAGCTTTGCATCTAAAATACATTGTGGTTTAGTTGATTGGAGTTTGTCTCCCTTTTGCTACAATAGTATTTCAGTTTGGTCAATAGCATCCTTATATTTCATCAGTACAAAAGCAAATTAAAATCATCAGCTTATATATTTTTGTTCAAATAATGTAAAAAATAACTAATAGATTACAAACACCACTATGATTAATCATTTGAATTTCCCTGTTGGGATGTAATCAAAAGAGGAACCCTCTTTAATCTCAATAATCTAAGGATTTTAGTTAGCCTTTTTTTATTAGTTTTGTCAATAAAAAATGAAAAAAAACATGATTTTACTACTAATGCTAACTATAGGCTTAGTAGGGTGTAATAATACGGAAAAAGAACCTGAATTGAAGACCAACTACTTTACAATTGATAGTGTGGAGTATTCATTAAGTAAAGGGTTACTTGAAGAGTTTGAAGACAATTCTGGGTTTTATGCCTCACTAGTTTTGACAAAAGGCATTGATTATGTATCTAGCAGTTTTAATGGTAATGGAGAATTTATTTCTTTCGAATTCTTCATAACTTCCAATAATCTCTTGTCAGGCACTTATAGCTTTAGTGATTTTCCTAATCGAACTCCTGATAGTTATGCGCGCAATTTAATCTTAGTTGAGTATGATCCAGTTGGTATGACAAATAAAGAAGCTTATGGTGGTACTTCTGGTGAAGTGATTGTAAACATCGATGGAGATATCTACACTATAGACTTTGATTTAATTGTTGAAAAAGATACAATGGGTTCTTTAGAGATCAAAAAAGTTAAAGGCAATTTTACCGGTATGCTAACTAAAATTTAATTGATTAAAACTCTTGCAACCTCTGAGCGATGTTCCATCGAAATGCAAATGAATAAATGGTGGATTTATTTGCCAGCGTTGGGTCATCGCTTTTTTGCTCTCTGGAAATAAGCTTAAAATCGAAGAACGTATTATGCTTAATTTGATAGGTAGCTGTAACATCAACAAACATTAGCGAACTGGCAATACCTTGGCCTGTAAAGTTGCCATAGTTTTGCTCACGTGTGTTATAATCTTTTAAAATATCTTTCCCCCAGTTTTCGTTGGTGTCATCAAGCCCATATTTAGCATAAATTAGCTTGCCTGTAAGGCTAAGTTTAGGAATAGGCTGATACCTAATAATAGCAATGGATTCTTTAAAATTAGCTCCCAAAGGGTGAGCCATAGCTTGGTTATAATTGGAGTAATTGGAGTAAATTGTAGAGTGGGTATAGGTGTAAGGTCGTGCCGAATTATATTCTATTTGTAAATCAAGGTTTTTAATGTTAGCAACATCAATATACTTTAACCCTAATTGATACCCAAACTTATTGGCCCACCAACCTGTATCTGCTGTTAGCTCACTAATTTTAAATTCATCAAAAATAAATTGACCATACATGGAGAAATGCTTCCAGAAATTCCATTTGGCATCAAAGCCAATCAATGCATTATCTAAACTGCCGTTTTGCTGCTCCAATGCCCGATAAAAAATAATTGGATTTAAATAACCAAGCTCAAAATGATTATTACCCAAAGAGTCTTCCCTCCCAAAAACAACTGATTCGAACACACCAAGGTTTATATGTTTGCCAATGTTAATCCCAAGCCTATGTGCTACTAAATATTTTTTAGGAAATTGCGAATTTCCTATCGATCCGCCTGAGTTTCCATACGCATCTGCAAATACTTGGGTGAACAAATTGGTGTAATTAAAATTTCCTACTTGGGTATTAATTTTTAAAAACAATGCAGGCGGACTAAAATCCGACATTAGCATGGAGCGATGCCCATCGCCTATAAACTGCCTATCGTGCCCAAACTGAAAGTTGATATGTTTGGTGGCATTAAAACTAATATAACCAATAGCATTAAAAAAATCGTACCCATTGGTGCCAAATCTTTTCCAAAACCCTTCATTTGGTATCACTCTGTTTTGTTTTACAAAGTCTTGCACATATACAGGAAAACGCGCCTGATTCTCACTCATAAAAGCATAAAATCCTACTTTCCCATCAATCATTCCTCTTAGTTGCAGACCTCGTGTATTAATATAGGTGTATTCTGCTTGAGCAGACTCCCCTCCATAACTTAGGTATAAAACAGGGCTAATATGAAACTGTATTGCCTCCTTTTTGTCTGCTCCATACAAAAAGTCTGATTTGTTTTTGTAAAATGTTTTTAAAAAAGCCTTTTTGCTTACGTTCGTACTACTATCCACCCACTCCCAGTTATCGTTTCGCAAATATTCCAGATTAAAGTCGTCCTGCCTTGAACCTTTTAGATTTTGGCGTTGAATAGAATCTGTAAATTGCCCAATGGCCTTGCGGATATAGGGTTTTACAGCACTATGGTGGTTGGGCGCTAAGTCCCCACTTAAAATTTCCAGCCGATCAATTAAGTGGTAGGTATCCTTGTTTAGAGGGATATTTGTACTCTGTGCAAAAGAAATTTGGGATGCTATAACCCAGCAAAGAATGAAAAAAAAAGCTTTTTTGGTCAAAATTTTCTACTAATGTTTGAAAAACAATAATTTATACCTCAAATTAAGCAGAAAATATTTGAACAAAGAATGAAATTCTCTAACTTTGTGCTCCGAAATTAAGAACAGACGAAAATATTTATATATAATGAAAAAGGAAATACACCCAGAATACAAGCCAGTAGTTTTCCAAGATTTACAAAGTGAGTTTGCTTTTTTAACTAAATCTACCATGGGTTCTGACGAAACAATTAAATGGGAAGACGGAAACGAATACCCATTAATTAAAGTGGAAGTTACTTCTGCTTCGCACCCTTTCTACACTGGCAAGAAAATATTCTTAGATACAGCTGGTAGAGTTGAGAAATTCAATACCCGTTACAAGAAAAAATAATCAGTCGATTTTATCGATTGATAAAAAGTCTCCATCCGCTAGCTAGCGGATGGAGACTTTTTTATTTTTGCTGCTATGAACCTAATCCTTTTTGATTCAATCACAGCTCGAAGAAAGCTGCTGCCGTTTACATTTACCAGACCGGCAGCAGAAATACGTGTAGGTATATTAACCATTGCTGATAAGTGGAGAAAGCACTTAAATTCTGATGTCTCATATTTAACAGAAGAATACCTCTCGAAAAAGTTTAGCGCAAACTTTGAAGATCAAAACCTCTACATTTCTGGCAATCTTTGTCCTGATGAGCCTGTAATAAAGGCCATTCAACACCTAAAGCCTAATCAAAAATTAGTAAAAGAAGGTGTTTTACTGGCTTCGTTGGAAGGCGAAACAGAGTACAAACTCATTGGAGAAAGCTGTGAAGAAGTTGAGTTTGACAGAGAAGTAACATTAATTACTCAAAACTGGCATATCTTTAAGCAGAATGGGGCTCAAATACGAGTAGATTATGAATTGATTACGAAGGGAAGAAAGAGCCAACCTATTAACGACCCTTATACAAGGATTTATAACCAAGAAAATATCTTTATAGAAGAAGGAGCAACTATTAAAGATGCTACTTTAAATGCTGAAAACGGCCCCATTTACATTGGCAAAGAAGCTTCCATAGAAGAAGGAGCAATTATTAGAGGGCCATTTGCCATTTGCCATAATTCTACCGTTAATACCAATGCGCGAATGCGTGGCGATATCACTATTGGGCCTTGGAGCAAGGTGGGTGGAGAAGTGAGTAATTCAATTATTTTTGGCTTCAGTAATAAGGGGCACGATGGCTTTTTAGGAAACTCTGTGATTGGAGAATGGTGTAATATTGGAGCCGACACAAACACTTCTAACCTCAAAAATAATTATGACCTTATAAAAGTGTGGGATTATGATAAAGGGGGTTTTCTAAACACAGGAGAGCAATTTTGTGGACTAATGATGGGGGATCACTCAAAATGTGGAATCAACACCATGTTTAATACAGGCACAATTGTAGGCGTGGCTGCCAATATTTTTGGTGCCGGATTTCCTCGTACATTTATACCTTCTTTTGCCTGGGGAGGCCCTTCTGGTTTTACTACATTTAAGCTACCTAAGGCATATAAAATGGCGGAAGTATCTATGCGAAGAAGGCATGGAAATTTTAATGATATAGAAAAAGAAATTCTTTCAGCCGTATTTGAGCTGGAAGCACAATATAGAACTTGGGAAAACTAAAAGATGCGATTTAAAGATATACACGGTTTAGAGACCACCAAGTCCTTATTAAGGTCTGCGGTTAAGAGTAACCACGTGGCACACGCACAGCTATTTGCAGGTATGCCCGGCTCGCCTGCCCTCTCCATGGCCTTGGCCTATGCCACCTTCTTAAATTGTGAAAACCCTACGGAAGAAGATGCCTGTGGGCAGTGTGGAGCCTGTAGTAAAAACCAAAAATTTGTTCATCCTGATGTACACTTTATTTTTCCGGTAAGTGGCACAAAAAATGTGTTAGCAAAAGATGCCAAAAGCCAATTGTTTTTAAAAGAATGGCGGAATTTTTTATTAACCACCCCTTATGGAAACCTACAAGATTGGTCAGAAATTTATGGAGGAGAAGGAAAGCAAGCACTTATAAGCACTAAAGAGAAAACAACCATTATTAATGATTTATCGCTTAAAGCATTTGAAGGAAAATTTAAAATAATGATTATTTGGCACCCAGAGTTAATGCACAAAAATGCCGCCAATGGTATTTTAAAAGTGTTGGAAGAGCCACCGGACAATTCACTTTTTCTATTAGTTTCCGAACAACCAGACACCTTACTTACTACCATAATTTCAAGAACACAACGGCTAAACATTCCTTCGTTTACCGATCAAGAGCTAAGCGAAGTGTTAACTTCTGCACACGGTGTTGAGTCTTCGAGAGCAAAGCAATTGGCACATTTAGCTGATGGCTCCTTACGAACAGCCCTATATTTATCAGCTCAGGTAGAAACTGATAATTTTAATTTTTTCAAGGACTGGATGCGGAATTGCCATCAAAGGCAAATGGGGCAACTAGTTGATCAATCAGATGAGTTTGCCAAGCTGAACAAGGCGGCACAAAGCACATTTTTAAAATATGGGCTTTCAATATTAAGAGAAGCTTTAGTGTCGTTAAGCACCACACAAGACAAATTATTTCGGGTTGAGGGTGATGAAAAATCATTTGCCTCCAATTTTGGCAAAGCCATTTCAACTGATCAATTTCAAAAATTATCGGCATTAATTTCAGATGCGGCCTACCATGTAGAAAGAAATGCCAACAGCAAATTGCTATTTATGAATTTATCAATCAATATTTCTAAAGTGTTTATGAAAAAATGAATTTATCCATTATCACATTAATGATTACCCTCTTTTTAGGAGGAGGCCCAAAAGGCCCGCCTGACCGGCCGGCAGGCAAAGATCAAGTAGTAATAATTCATACTAGCTTTGGTGATATATCCTTGCTCCTTTATGATAAAACCCCAAAGCACAAAGCTAATTTTCTAAAACTGGCAGAAGAAGGATATTACGATGGCACCACATTTCATAGAATTATAGATAATTTTATGATACAAGGAGGAGACCCCAACACCAAAGACGATGATAAAACAAACGATGGACTTGGCGGACCCGACTACTCGGTGCCAGCCGAGTTTGTGAAAGAATTAACACATAAACAAGGCGTGGTTGCAGCAGCCAGAGAGCCTGATCGGTCGAATCCGGAAAAAGCATCTAGTGGCTCTCAATTTTACATTGTAGAAAATAAAGAAGGGTATCATTCATTGGATGGTAATTATACTGTTTTCGGAGAAGTGATTAAAGGTATTGAAGTAGTAGAGAAAATTGCTGAGCAAAAAAAGGACAGGCGTAATAAGCCGTTAAAGGATATTAAGATGACTGTTACGATTAAAAAGATGTCGAAAAAGAAAATTCAAAAAGTATATGCGTACACCTATTAAGTTTCTTTTTATAGCTCTTGCATTCATTGTGGTAAATTGTTCAGAGCGTGATAAAAATATGGATTCGTTAGTGAAAATCCATACCAGCCTTGGAGACATAACCGTGCTATTATTTGAAGATACGCCCAAGCACAAACAGAGCTTTTTATCAATGGCCAAAGAGGGCATGTACGACAGCACTACCTTTCATCGAGTGATGAATAATTTTATGATTCAAGGAGGAGATGTGGCTTCTAAACCTGGCTTTGCAAATGAAAGCAAACGATTAATTCCTGCAGAATTTAGCACACACCATCTGCACGCTAAAGGAGCATTAGCAGCAGCAAGGCAACCCGATAACGTAAACCCAGAACGAAAAAGCAGTACCCAGTTTTACATTGTGCATGGGCGTATGTACTCAGAAAAAGAAATGTATACTGATTTAGCCAAGTTAAATTATGCAGCTGGGCAATATCTCCAAAGTGAAACCAATTTACCCTTACGTGATACCCTTTTGTTAATGCAAGAACAAGGTAGGATGAGCGAACTTCAACAAATTCTAATCGATTTAAAAGAAGAGATTTCAGCCTATACCGACTTGGATTTGGACAAAGAATCTACACCCGAGCAAATAGCTGTTTATACTACGGTTGGAGGCTACCCTCCGTTAGATTTTGAATATACTGTTTTTGGACAGGTAGTAGAAGGCATTGAAGTGGTTGATAAAATTGCTGCCGTTCAAACAGGTGTTGCAGACAAACCTATAGAAGATATTTTTATGACCATGGAAATCATTGAAATGCCTAAAGCTGAAGTTACAGCAAAATATGGGTATGAATATCCTGTTTTAAAAGTTGAAGAATAAATAATTAAAGTATTGCCACTAAGGCAGCAAGTCTCAAAGAATCACAAAGAAATTTTAGTGAAACTTTCAGCCTTAGAGTCTTTGTTGCTGTCAAATGAATACATGAAAATACTACTCACAGGAGCGAATGGCCTACTTGGTCAAAAATTAGTAGAACTAATACTTAGTAAGGGAGAGCACGAGCTTATTGCCACTGCAAGAGGCGAAAACAGGCTGCCTATAAAAGAAGGCTACACCTATCAGCCCTTGGATATCACTAATAAAGAGGATGTTATTTTTGCTTTTGCCAAGTACCAACCCGATGCGGTTATTAACACAGCCGCCATGACCAATGTGGACCAATGTGAACTCGAAAAAGAAGCTGGATGGAATGCCAATGTGAATTCTGTACAGTATTTAGTAGAGGCTTGCGAAGCCCAAAACTCTTACTTACTTCACCTTTCTACCGACTTTATTTTTGATGGCTTAAAAGGCCCTTTAACCGAAGAAGAAACTCCTGCTCCTGTAAATTATTACGGAGAAGGGAAATTGGCTGCTGAGAAGATTATTCTTAATTCGAATTTAAAATGGGCAATGGCTCGCACGGTGTTGGTGTATGGGGTAGTTTCTGATATGAGTCGTTCTAATATTATTTTGTGGGTAAAAAACAGCCTCGAAACAGGCAAAGCTATTAATGTAGTGGACGACCAGTGGCGAACGCCCACCCTAGCTGAAGATTTGGCCATGGGTTGTTATTTAATTGTAGAACAGCAGGCCACAGGAATTTATAATATTTCCGGAAAAGATATGCTAACCCCTTACGATATGGCCATTAAAGTGCGAGACTATTTTGATTTGGATGGAAGCCTCATTTCAAGAGTAGACTCTTCTACGTTCAGTCAGCCTGCCAAACGGCCTGCCAAAACAGGATTTATTATTGATAAAGCGGTAAAGGAGCTGGGTTATGCTCCTCGCAGCTTTGACGAAGGAATAGAAATTGTATCAAACCAAGTTATTGGTATTAAAAAACTTTAATAGAGGTGTCCTTAAGGCATTCACTTCCTTTTTTAAAATTGGCAGGTGTCTTATGATGGTGCCCCAAATAATTTCGTCATCAATTTTATCGTATCCATGTATTACTCGGTTTCGCATGCTTATTATTTTGTTTTTACTAGAAATTTCAATTTTAGAATCGATTTTTCCTATTCTATTCATTGCTTCTCCTATTATTTCAAACTCACGTTCCACCGCACGTTTTAGCATCCTATTGCTTTCGTAAACTTTAAAATCTCTGGTTTCTCCTAGAAAACCTTCAATCGAAATAACTGACTCTTCAATGTCTAAAATGTATTTCTTTATCCTATCGTCCATAGATTAGGCTTTTTGTTTTCCTAAAATCCGCAGCTAATCAACTTGCATACTTGCAAGGTCAAAAATGGCTGGGATTATGAGCAAATTCCAGCGTAAATTCAGGCATAATCAAATT
>JAMOMJ010000268.1 GCA_027067135.1 Cyclobacteriaceae bacterium | reverse complement strand
CAAAGCCTTCCTTACGCCTACTTCTTTGGTTCTTTCTTTAACTACAATAAGCATAATATTACTCACCCCAACCACACCTGCAATAAGGGTAAACACCCCCACAATAAACAAGAAGAATCGTATGCCTGCAAACAGGTTCATAAAACGCATAAAATTAGTTACCCCGTTAAAAATGCGCACTGCTTTTTTATCTGTTGGATCAAAATTATGCTTACCACTCAGGTAACTTATAATATTGGCTTCTAGCATTTTAGATTCCGCCTCCGTGGCATTGGCTACAGTAACAATTAAGTTATGAATTTTATTACCACCTCCATAAGCAATTTGTGCTGTTGTAATTGGTATGTAAATTACCTTTTGCTCAAACTCATTTCCTTCATCTTTAAAAGTCCCAACTACTTTATATTGAATACCGTTTACATCTATGTATTTACCAATAGGGTTTATTCTTCCAAACAGTACTTCTATCACTTTTTCACCAATAACGGTTACTTTACGCTTTTCTCTAATGTCTGTGTCATTTAAATACCTCCCACTTGTAACAAGTGTTTTTTCAATGTATTTATGATCTGGATGGCATGACCTTACATTAAAAAAGGACAGATTATCTTTATACCTAACGGTAAACTCTCCAGGTACATAATACCTTCCAGTAATGTATTCTATTCCTTCTAGCTTTTTAATGGCTTCATAATCTTGATTGGTGAACTGAATTCGCTTGCCTGGCTTAATTCCTTTATAGGGCTTACTAGTTTCTCCTGCTCTAATCCAAAGCGAGTTTGTGGCATCATCATTAAATTGAAACTCCACTCCGTGCTGAAACCCACTGCCAAAGCCCATAAGAATAATGAGAATAAAAATTCCCCAAGCCACATTAAACGCAGTTATAAACGACCGAAGCTTGTTTTGCTTCATCGTAAAGAAAATCTCTTGCCATTTATCTAAGTCAAACATATTTTGCTTGCGAAAGTGGTTAGTGATAGAAGTTGGAAGAAAGAAGTCTGGAGTATTTTCATTTAATCTTCTGTTTTAAAGCTGTGAGTATATTCATAAGGTTGTAGGCAAATAATTTAAACTTCATGACACATCTTCTACTTCCGTCTTCTGACTTCCGTCTTCCTGCTTCTTTTCATCCACCACAAACCCATCTTTTAATACAATATTTCGTTTGGTCATGGCTGCAATGTCGTGCTCGTGTGTAACTACTACAATGGTTTTTCCTTCATCATTTACGCGCTTAAAAATATCCATAACATCATAGGATGTTTGGGTATCTAATGCGCCAGTTGGCTCATCAGCCAAAATAACTTTGGGGTCAGATATTAGTGCTCGTGCAATAGCTACGCGCTGCTTTTGCCCACCAGACATTTCACTAGGCATATGATTTGCCCAGTCTTTAAGGCCAACCATATCTAAATACTTTAGTGCAATATCATTGCGCTTTTTACGGCTAACTTTCTGATAATAAAGAGGTAATGCTACATTTTCAGTAGCATTTTTAAAGGCAAGAAGATTGAATGATTGAAATACAAAGCCCAAAAATTTATTACGATAATGGGCAGCTTTTTTCTCCGATAAATTTTTAATAAGTGTATCAGCAAGGAAGTAATTTCCATCATCGTACTTATCTAAAATACCAAGAATATTTAATAAGGTAGATTTGCCCGACCCTGAAGAGCCCATAATGGATACAAACTCACCTTCATCAATGGTGATGTCTAATCCTTTTAAAACATGAAGCTTTTGCTTACCTAATCCATAGGACTTCTGGATTCCTTCGAGTTTTATCATAGATGTTGTTAGTTGAGTTGACCATTTGAGTTGCTGTTGTAATTATACGAATGTTAAATGAAATGGTTTGGATTATATGATAAACGGAGCTTATTCTATTTTTAGGGTGATATTAAGGATTAGGCTACTCTTCTACTGTAACTAATTTTACGTTATCTGCATTACAAAATATATTGAACAATATGAGAAATATAATAACTTGCCACCGCTTAAAACAAAAAAACTTAAGGGGGTGTCTTGAATTAACAAATTGATATACAGATAAATAGTTGCATATTGCGATTATAATTAATGGCTATGAATAGATACAAAAAAGCTGGAACTT
>JAMOMJ010000267.1 GCA_027067135.1 Cyclobacteriaceae bacterium | reverse complement strand
GATATTATGCTTTTACCCCAACACAAAAATGATGATCATGCCAATCTTACGATGCATCAATTGCTTAGATTGGTATACGTAGATCAAATAACTGCTCCAACCAAGATACTTAGATACGATACAGTTTACGACAGTGCAAATATTCGACAAGCAATTGGAGAATATATGTTGGGTCTAGATGATCTTGATGTTCATAGACTAAGACAAGAGCTTCTTGAAGACGAAAAGAGTTTTTCTAAAGTCGACGGAGAACTGAAGGCGATATATCGGCTGCTAGGAAGGGATAAAAAAAGCTTTAGAGCTATACAGATACAAGAAGAAATAAATAAAGTTGATGAAAGGATTAAGGAGCTTCAACAACAAAAACTAGAGGTTAGATTTAAGAAATTGGAGGATTTGGATGAGAATCAAAAACTAAGAGCACTTAATGTACTCGAAGAAATTAATTCTTATTCATTGAAAATTGAAAGATTAAACTCAGAGAAAAATGAGCTTAGTAGTGAGATAGTAGACTCAACATTATTTTTACAGTCCATAGATTATAGAATTAAGTCACTTACTGAGTCTCAAGTCACAAGTGAATATTTAGGCGGTCTAGATTTTAAGTATTGCCCAGCTTGCTTGAATCCAATTCAAGGGGGAGATAATCATGACGAATGTGGTTTATGTAAAAATAAACATAGTGACGGTGAATTTAGGAAATCACACATTCATATGCTCAATGAGCTTAATTTTCAAAAAAGGGAAAGCGAACTGATTCTAAAAAATAACTCAGATCGATTTGACTCGGTTAAAATGGAAATACCTATATATGAATCCCTTTTAAGCAAAGCCAAAACGAATTACAGTGATTATCTACAGTCCAGCTCGTCCATTGAATCTGAGATTAGTTCTATTTCGACAGAAATTGGTTTTGCAGAGTCTCAGCTAGAAAGTCTCAAGGAAAGGCTTGAGCTGTCTAGGAGTATAGAAATTTTAATAGATGAGAAAGAGAAACTAATTGTATCCATCAGCAGAACCAAAGATCTAATAGATCAGAAAAAGGAACAAGGAAAGAATCGGTATGAAGATGTTTGTAAAAACCTTGAATCATCAACCATATCTATAGTCAAAAAAGACCTAGATTTTGAAACGGATTTTGTACATTCTCATGAGTTTGACTTCAGTTTTCCGCGTGATCGAATGGCACTAAATGGAAAGTCAAAATTTTCTGCTAGTTCTATGGTTCTCCTTAAAAACTCTTTTAGGTTAGCAATTCTTCTTGAATCAACAAAAGATAGAGGTTATCGATTTCCTAGAATATTGTTAATGGACAATATTGAAGATAAGGGAATGATGCCAGAGCGAAGTCACAATTTTCAAAATGTGATGGTAGAGCTATGCGAAGAAATTGAGACTCCCTATCAAGTGATCTATACAACGTCGATGATTTCTCCAGAACTAGATGATACAGAGTATTGTAGGGGGAAGTTTTATAAGCGTGGTGATCATACGTTAGAGATATAAAAACATAACAAAAGCAATCAACACGGACATTTTTCCGCGGTGTTTGAGCTGTGCTAAAAAAGACTAGCACAGCTCAAACACCGCTACAAAATTCCGGTTATTGCTGACGTTAGGTATTCAAGGAAATTTTAGTGAAATGTTAACAAGTATTTTTTTAAGTCATAACTGGGCAGATAAACCATTTGTCAGAAGGCTTGCTGATGATTTGGAAAGTCACGGTGTGAAAGTTTGGATTGATGAAGGAGAGATAAAGGTGGGTGATTCTCTGATTGAAAAAATTAGAGATGGAATTGATAATGTTGAATATCTGGCTGCGATATTGTCACATGATTCAGTCAAATCACCTTGGGTACAGCGTGAAATTGATGTTGCGATGAATCAAGAGATTGGAGGGAGAAAAATAAAGGTACTTCCAATTATGTACCAAAAGTGTGATCCCCCTGGGTTCTTATTGGGTAAGGCGTATGCCGATTTTACCAATGAAGACGAATACGAAAAAGCATTTGAAATACTGACGAGAAGTATCGGGATTGTATTTAACAAACGTGCATTGAAAAAGATTACCGGAGAACCAACACTGGGTGATGCGGTAGATAGAGCTATGTCTCGTAATTTGATGCTGTGTA
>JAMOMJ010000266.1 GCA_027067135.1 Cyclobacteriaceae bacterium | reverse complement strand
TGATTTTGCATGGCCTTGTATCTTTAAATCTGACCCTATTGCTCTCAATATTCAGATGAAAGAGATTATAGCGAAATGGGTAACTCGGAAGCCTAACGACCATAATCACCAGCAGCAAAGCGTAGTGTGTTTTTGTGCAACAATCGAGCGACAGCGAGTGCACAAAAAGACGCGTAGCTTTGACTGTCTGAGTGGATTTAACTTGTTAGGCATCTTAATACAGATGTTACGACTCGCCCTGATATTTATAGATCATCATGTGCCTTTTTTTCTGTCCTTTTACTATGCAACTCATTAACAAAGGAAATGTTGGTAATCATTACAACAGATATTGCTTTTAATTGTAAAAATGACAAATAAAATATAAACGAAGCTCCTATAACCCGAAAATATTCACTTAGATCAGGAGGAATAGTCATTTTTGATATTGACGTATATAGCAAGTTATACACAAGCAAAGATGAAATAACAAAAGCTGATGTTAATACTATTAAGACTAAATTCTCAATTCTTTTGGTTTCGTCTGTTGGAATTAGTTTTACACTATTTGGTGATGTGTAGGCGGATATTGCCTGGGGATATGAATAAGCTATCCATATACCCGCCAAGGTGAAAACGGCAGCCGAAATATTTTGTAATGTACCTATTACAGGGGTTAATTCACTAAGAGAAATTATACTGGAAACTTTAGACCCAATAACCAGACTAATACCAATATAAATAGTATGAAAGATTGCCCTACTCTTAGAAAACTCATACAGCGAACACAAGAACTCAGATAGCTGTGTTTTAGTTAACATGCTATTCGCCACTCTTAGCTATTTTATTACCATCTTTATTATTCGTAATCTGAAGCAGTAAATCTTCCCTAATACTCACCAACCTATTTAATACGGTTTCAGCCGAATAGTAATTAATTTTTTTATTAAGTGGATGCATGAGTATACTTTCACGACTAACATATTTATCAAACCATCTTGTGGTGTCATTTCCATCTTCCCTAAAGCCAATGTTATTCCAACGGATAGATGAACTGTATTCTGTCTTATGTACCTTAATTATTTCAGATACCTCTTCTTCCGAAAGAGTAGCCTCTTCAATAATTTCAATATGCTTGCTAAATTTTTTCTTGCCTTTAACTTTTGACCACAATTTGAACACGGGATCTCTATCATCGATTTGTTGCGTAGATATAGTATCCCTTACAACTATATGACTGATTCGCTGAGCTAGCCTAGCTATGTTTGCCTTGTCTGAGTTCAATTCCTTAGTACTCGCAAAGAATTTAAACCTCATGGCTCTTTTATCATCTTCTGTTCTATAGGTTACATTTTTCCTTATGATTGCATTTCCAGTGACTGGATCAACACTTTCTGTCTCGTGAATATGCTTTCTTGGGTGGTGAATGCGATAATCTAAGCACCGCTTAATATAATCACATACATCTTTAGTTGCAGCTGATGAATGACTAAAGTTAACCGTAGCAATTGTGTCCAAGCTTGGTATTATCCAATAATACATAGGCTGCCCTAAAAAGGCGCTCTGGCCTTTGACTTTTGGATCAATTTTGATTGAATCACTTGTGTCTTGACCAACTTTCGCATCGGGAGATATGCCACTAACTTTCCCACTATCATCCCCAAATCTTTTCCAAAATACGATTAAAGCATCTTTTGTGTCCACATCTAAAGCGATACTTTTGCAATATATTTGGGTTCTTTTGGGATGAGATTCAACATCCCATGGTATGGTTTGGCTAAAATCACGATCTTTAACCCAATTATTAAAGTTATTTATAACTTCTTCTAGACTGCCTTCTTCATAAACAGATTCTTTATCATCCACACTATAAAAACCACATTGTTTAAGCTCAAAAAAACTTATTAATCCCTTGTCCATTTCTTTTCCATGATTAGTTATGGTTATTAATTCTTTGTAGGTACCTAGGATATAGCAAAGATCGCAGGCTACCCAAACTTAATCTGAGAGAGTTCCCGCTTCTGGTGCCTAACGCCTCAAATCACCAGCAGGCAAAGCGTAGCGTGTTTTTGTGCAATAATCGAGCGATAGCGAGTGCACGAAAAGGCGCGTAGCTTTGACTGTCTGAGTGAATTTGAATTGTTAGCATGTTTAT
>JAMOMJ010000265.1 GCA_027067135.1 Cyclobacteriaceae bacterium | reverse complement strand
ACCTCCACCCGCTTCATGCACCAAGCCTTTAAAGTGCTCGATAACATCAGCGTCAAGACGAATGGTAATTCGTTGCTTAGTAGGATCAGGTCTAACTACAGCACCCCTTTTTCCTTTTGAAAAATTTTCACTCATAGCTTAAGCCTCGAAAATAGTGTTTTTCTTCCTTCTTGTCGGCCTTTCTTGCGGAGATGATACGAATGCAATTTAACGACACTTCAATATGCACGACATACAATATGTTTAGATACGGGCCCATGCCCAGCGTTTTAAATCGAACCTCGTCATGATCTTTGTCTTTGATTGTTAATGCATTTTCATCCTCTAGAGAAATTACCGCATCAGCAAAGTCAACACCATGCTTCTTCAAATTCTCCCTAGCCTTCTTTCGATTCCATTCATAATCCATTAGTATAATGTATGCACAAACGGTGTACGTATCAAGTTTTGTACATAATCCATCAGGAAAGGGACTCAGCAATAACCTCTATTTATAATGTTTTGCAAGACACGACCCCCTTGCACGCTGTGGTTTGGATTATTTAAATTTGTGTTTTAATTCACGACTATTTTCTACAATTGAATTTATTTCTGCGTCAGAAAATCCTAGTTTTTCTAAAAGGTGTAGTTGGAAAATTGCTTCCATCTTTTGACAAAGTGGCCACAGATCAGCACCAGAAACTGCTTCTTTTTTTAGGTTTTCACTATAGTGGGTTAGATAGTTTCTGGTATTAACAATACCCCGAATTAGCTTGCTTCGCTTCTTGCTGTTACCAACGTGTCCTTTAAAAGGCTCGATAATCATTTTTATTCTTTTGCCTAGATTTATCTCATTGCCATGTATCAATCTTCCCCTTATCCAAGGCCTATTAGGCTTTGAACAATTGCATATTGTTTGTGCTACAAGATTTCTAAATATGCTTTCATCCATGAGTTTTTCATTTGATGTTCTTCGGTGATACGTTTCTAAAGCTTGCGCCAAGGCTAGAAACTTCCCTTCTAAATATTTATGATTCCCCACTTTGACTGAAAAATATAAGTTTAATGAAGGCTCTATTGTGTCATATGCGATAATCCAGTTATTAATTATTCGTTCAGCGTCCACCCTAATCTGATCAAAAGTAAAAAGCATGGCATGAAAACTAACTGATGGAGAAACTTCAGAAAATGGAAGGCTTGGATAATATATTTTAATTGGAACAGGATCTTTTTCCCCTTTCCCTATTTCTCGCATAATTGATTTTGATGTTACTAAGACACTATCAATAGCTACTGTTTTATCAACCGCAAAACACAATAAATTGGTTATTTTATGAGCATGGCCAATAAAATAGGGAAGTTCCTTTTCTGTTTCTGAGGATAATTTTAGATATGTTTTATGAGTAATTTTAGCTTCAGTTGTAGCGGGAATTCCCGGTAAAGTATAACCAAAATATATATGAAGACAGACATCATTATCTAATTTGTATGCTATTTCTTTCTGAGGCGTATATTTAATAATTGCAGATTTGAGGTTGTCTTCATATGAAACATTAATTCCAGTTATTCCAACCCATTCATCTAGACCTTCTATGCTAAAAGAGAAGGTATTAAATTTAACTACCTCTCCTTTTTCATATGCAACACCACTTAATACTTGGTTTACATACACTAATGATTTTGATATTCCACCAAAGGAAATATTTTTCTTTTTATAAAAGCAGTTTTCTAAAGTAACTAGCCCATCTTTTTCTATATGCCCAACTATTCTGCTTAGGTCGTCATTAGCATTTCGCGCGTGAATGCTATTATCAAATAACCCAATGATTTCTAGCTCGATATCGCCACCATCCGATATTACTAGGGTTCCCGGAACCTTATTTTCAACATTATCAGGAAGCCAGAAATAACCAGACTTTTTAAATTCTTCTTTAACTCTCATGCCATATCCTCTGCGTCCATTCAGAAATCTAACTATTCAGTATAAAGCACAATCCCCGCCACCATATTCATCGAAGAACCAGTCAATAACACCGTGCCCGGTAATTCAGCCTAACGCCGTGACCACGCCATTATCAGTAACCAGACGCCGAAGCTGCCGAGTAGCCAGCTGCTGAGTGGTGCACCGGCGATGAGGGTCGGGGCGCGGCCATCCAGTCC
>JAMOMJ010000264.1 GCA_027067135.1 Cyclobacteriaceae bacterium | reverse complement strand
TATTCCCTGCCCAGCCGGCAGGCGGGCATTTAATCTCATATCCAGAGAGGGCTTTTTTATTCAATTCAACATAATCAACCTCGTTTTTATTATAATTTCTCCAGAAAAAACTCTTGGCTGAAGGGTTTAGCCATGCATTCATTTTCATCCGTTCACTAATAATAAAATTTTCGAACAAAGCTTCTTTGTCAATTCTTATTGACAGGTCATTAAAGTCTTCAATTATGGCATTTCTAACCCCATTATCCCAAAACAAAATCTTGCTCATTTTACTTACTTCTTTCCTTTGGTTGGTGGTATAAGATTTTAACCGATAGGTCACAAACGATTTTTCAAGTAAGTCGATGTAGTTTTCTATGGTATCAGATTTTACATTAAGTTGATTGCTTAACTCGTGAATAGAAACTTCGGAACCCATTTGATAAGCAAGCAACTTCAATAGTTTATCTAGTAGTTCTGGTTTTCTGATATCTTTCCATACTAACACATCTTTGTACAGATATTGTTCGGTTAAATTTTTAAGCAGCATTTCTGCCATATTCTTTTTTACGCTCAACTCAGGATAGCAACCATACACTAAATGGAAGGGTAACTCTTGCTCTAACTCAAAGGATGATTTGGTTGGGTAAAGCTCTGCCAGTGAAAAGGGGTAGAGATAAAATAAGAAATACCTCCCTGTCATTGGTTCAAATACCCTGTCAGAAATTTCAAGTGCAGATGAACTGTGACTAAAAATTGTACATCTTTAAAATTGTCAACTAAGAGTTTTAAAAGTAATCCTGCATTTTCAATACGTTGTATTTCATCAATTATTACTACTTTATAATCTCCTATAACACCCTTTAAGGCTTCAAGACTTGGACTTGTTAACCGTGTTCTAGTGTTAAGTCAAGTGTACTGTGTCGTATAAGTTGCCGACATTTTTGAGCTAGACAATGCAAAAAATATGCCCATAGCCGTAGCTATGGAAATATTTTTTAAAGAAGTATAGGGCAAAAATGTCAAAGCTTGGTTCGGCTAAAGTATGCTTGACTTGACACTAGTGTTGTTTTCGTCCGCATTTAGCCATAATGTGTTTCCCAACTTATTGCTAATTGATGTAAGGAGAGTGGTTTTACCTACCTGACGAGCATCAATGATAATCAAAGCTTTGCCTTTGAACAACCATCTTGTTATTAGGGTTTCTATTATCCTGTTGTACTCCTTCATATTTTAAAAACTAGTAAAAATTTTGATATAATGGAAAAATAGCTAGCAATATCTCCGTTATGATGTAAAAATAACTAGTAATATTTCCGATAGAAAAATGGCTCGAAAGTTTGTATTTCGATTATTTTGGATATCAAAGTTCCAAAATAAGTCTTATTATGAAGTTAAATCTATATTTGTATTAATGAGATTAGTAGAAACCCACGCCCATATATACCTTAAAGAGTTTGCTAACGATTTGCCTGAAATTATCGATCGAGCAAAAGAAGCAGGAGTAGAGCGTATTTACATGCCAAATGTGGACCACACCACCATAGATGCTATGTTGGAAGTGGCTAATAAATATCCTGAATATTGTATTCCAATGATTGGGTTGCACCCTTGTTCAGTAAAAAGGGACTTTGAAAAAGATTTATACGAGGTAGAAGCTTATCTTAAAAAAGGAGGATTTGCTGCTGTTGGGGAGGTAGGCACTGACCTATACTGGGACAAAACCTTTTGGCCTGAACAGCAAGAGGCATTTAAGATTCAAGCTGCATTTGCAAAACAGTTTCAACTCCCGTTAATTATTCATTGTAGGGAATCCATAGATGAAACCATAGACTTAGTAAAACACACTAAGGTTAATAATGGCATTTTTCACTGTTTTACAGGTTCATTGGATCAGGCCAATGGAATTATAAAACAAGGGTTTACAATAGGTATTGGAGGTGTAGCAACCTTTAAAAACGGAGGATTAGAATCAGTATTAAAAGAGGTTGACCTTAAAAACATCGTTTTAGAAACTGATAGCCCTTATTTGGCGCCTGTTCCTTATAGAGGAAAACGCAACGAGCCTTCTTATATAAAGATGGTTGCAGAGCGCATTGCAGCATTTAAAGAGGTAGAGGTAGAACAAGTAGGAGAGGATACAACACAAAACGCATATAAACTTTTTAATG
>JAMOMJ010000263.1 GCA_027067135.1 Cyclobacteriaceae bacterium | reverse complement strand
AATCTTAGAGCTAAAAGATTTACGACATAATTTGTTAGTACGTGATGGCGACAAAGAGCAAGTGCCGCAAACTCAAATCAGTTATTATGAGACTAATGCAAATAATTCATGGCTAGAGAATCAAGATAGCAAACAACGCAATATTGCAGATTTGAAAGCAGAAATTAATGCTAGAAAATCTGAAATTAATGAAATAAAAAAGAACTTAGAAAATACAAGTTAGCTCAAAAATACCTTAAAATCTAAGAGAAATAATAAAGTTAGATTTTTTTCACAAAACATTCATTCTTAAAACCCCAGTAAAATCAAATGGTTATGCTTTACTTGCGTTCGGTTTGTCAAAATCCCCCTTAAAATGCTGCGGCTACGTATTCAGTACGGATATACATATTTAGCATTGAATGCCATTGTGTGTTTAAGCAAAGTAACCGTAGACAAAAAAGTAGCCGTAGACAAATTAGTTATTAAAAGGAGAGAAAAATGTTTTCTGCATTATTATCATTAGGGGCATCTTTATTACCTAAAATACTTCCATCTTTATTAGGCAGTGGAGCTGGTGGTGGTCTGTTTAGCAATCTTCTTAGTAGTTTTCTTGGTACAAGCGGCGGAGGCAGTGTTGGCGGAGCATTGGCTAATATGTTTTTCCCTACAAATGCTCTTGCTAACACAATAACTGGCTCTGTTATTGATACTGTGTTGGAAGATGATAAGCCACAATCACAATCACAGCCACAGCCACAACAAAGGCGCATGGCAAGTACAGCTAACTATTCTACTGAGCAATCTTCAGTTAATAATAATTATTATACAGCAAATGATAATAGCTCTAGTAGTGAAGGCTGGGTTGCGAAGCAAGATCACTGGGCTTAATTATTAAGCCAATTAATTTTTCTAAAAGCCATGTTGATTTTCAGCATGGCTTTTTTGATTCTAAAATTTGGTAATAACAGCCTGTTTCATTCCATCGAAGCTAGAATTTTTAGTCAGATATGAATAATCACCTAAAAATACGTATTCAGTACGGATATACTGATTATTCTTAATATGTAATAGTTGGGTTAATAGATTAATATAACTCAAATAGGGAGAAGAAAAATGGGACTTTTTAGTGGAATAGGTAATTTTTTTAAGGGTGCTGTTGACATTATTTCTACTCCATTCAGAGCTGTTATGGGCGGAGTTTCTGGATTTATGAATGGTGGTCTTGAAGGAGCTTTTAAGGGGGTAGTAAATGCGTTTTTAACTCCGTTTATGCCTGCTCCAAATTATGCTCCAGTCCAGCGCTCTGTTACAAAAGAGCCAGAACCAGAGCCAGAGCCAAAGCCTATTTGTCATAATAACCATTGTCATGTTGGTGATAAAATAGTTTATCATCACTCTAATGATTGTGATACTTCTTATCATACAAATAATGATCGCCATCATGCAGATAATGATCATCATCATCATCATAATAATAATAATAATCACGATTCACATGGTTGGTGTCCAGCTAAAGAGCGTTTTGTATAATAATATTGAAGTTATCCAATCTATAAAAACCACGCAAAATAGGTAGCGTGGTTTTTTTATATAAACTAAAATAACACCCTTATTTAAGTGTGTGTTTATGGGTTAGGGAGAATATATTGTGAGAAGTTTAATTAATAATGTAATAATATCTACCCACACACCAAATACATCATATAAAAGTGATAAAAACTTTTCACAAGAAGCAATAAAAGCGCAAGAAAGCATTATAAAATTTTCTACTCCACTTGCAAATCAACAAAATTCACCAACTTGTAATACATTTGATAGTTGTCCATTTCCAAGGTCAGTATCTGTGGTTTCTTTACCAAGATCACAAAATGACACACCCCTTTCAAAGGTGGTAGATTGGATCATGGGGAGGTGATGATAATGCGTCGCAAAATGATGTAAATGCAAGTAATTAACAGGCCATAATTATTAGAAATTTTATCAATCAATAAAATCAAATTTATCAACATCAAAAAGCCCAAAATCTGTCATTTTAAGATGCGGAATAACAGGTAGAGCCAAAAACGAAACTTGTAAAAACGGTTCGGGCAGGGTGCAACCTAGCTGCTTTGCCGCATCACGTAAAACCTCTAAGTCACTCGCGACAATTTCAAATGGCTGCTCGCTCATAAGC
>JAMOMJ010000262.1 GCA_027067135.1 Cyclobacteriaceae bacterium | reverse complement strand
ATAAGAATGTGGGTTATAGAAGAAGATAAAAGAAAAACTCAACTTTCATTATTAAAACAAATGGAGCAGAATGTGGCCATTCAGCAAGAATATACTTATGAGTTAGAGTCAAAAGTGAGGGAGCGTACTTTGGACTTACATACTAAAAATGAAGAAAAGGATCTTTTGCTAAAAGAAATACATCATAGAGTAAAAAATAATCTTCAGACTATTGCAAGCTTATTGAGTATTCAACTTAGGAGACTAACGAGTGCACCTGCAAAATTAGCGATAGAAGATAGTATGAATCGTGTAAGGGTAATGGGTTTGATTCATAAATTTCTTTATCAAAAAGATACATATACGTCTATTAATTTAAGTGAGTATGTGCAGCAGCTTTTGAGTATGATAATAGATTCATCTAACCCTAAAAAGAAAATTAAGCAAGAGGTAGAAGTTGATACCATTAAACTAGATATTGATAGAGCCATTAATATTGGGCTTATTCTTAACGAGTTAGTTACTAATAGTATAAAACATGCCTTTGAATATTTAGACGATCCTGTTTTAACATTATCAGCTAAGAAAATTGATAAGGATGTGATTATTGTCTTTTCGGATAATGGAAATCTACAAACGGTAGATGTATTTAGCAGTTCTCAAGGTTTTGGATGGAAATTAATTAATTCTCTTGTAACTAGCTTGGAGGGAGAGTTGGAGCACTCAGTGAATAAAGGGTTTGAAGTAAAGATTAAGTTTCCCTACAAGCCGGTTGACTAGCTAAAGTCGATTCAAAAATCGCATTAAATCCTCACGGTAATTTTTCGAATAGGGTATACTGGTTTTGCCAATATATACATACTGGTTATCGAAACCAGTGAGGCAGTTTAGGTTAACAATGTAAGATCTATGAAGTCTAAAGAATAAAGGGTTTTTTACTTTGTCTGATAACCCTTGAAGATTAAGCGCTATTGAGTACGATTGACCTTTGGTAACAACTGTGCTATAACTTCCATCTGCACGAACTAGTTGAATTTCATCAATAGCTATTTTTTCATATTTCTCTCCATTTTTAAGAAAAATACATTTATTCATACCAGGTAGCTCTGTTGAGTTAAATATCTTCTTATAATGGTTTACAAAAGCTAATTCAATTGCATGAATTAAATCTTTATGGTCAAATGGTTTGGAGAGAAATGCCGCAGGAGAGGTAGCGTATGCTTTTTCAACATGCTCTCTATCTGTATTGGCTGTTAAATAAATAACGGGGTAATAGTCGGTTTTGTAAATATCTTCAACGGCAGAAATGCCATCTTTTTCACCATCTAGCTTAATATCCATGATTAGAATATCTGGCTGAAGATCTCGAGCTTTATTAATTGCTTGGTTGGCAGACCGTGCAATTCCAACCACCACAATGCCGTTTTCTGCCAAAATTTCTTCTAAATCTTGAGCCGTTATTGGGTTGTCCTCTACAATTAATACTTTTATTTCCATATGGCGCAAAAATCGAATTAGGCCAATGCCCATATTACGGGCATCACTTATATCACCTTTAAATCGTTCAAAGTTAGCTAAATTCTCATCTATATTGCTATAGGTTGGCCTCATTAAAGATAGATATTGGTTTTTTTGCAATTATTTACTTTAGTTTTAACAACCTTAAACCACAATAGGTATTGAAGCCAATTATACTAGGTTATATAACTTAAGGTTGTACTTTCAAATAAATAAATTATAAAATTGAAAGTCAATAGAGTTTTTGTGAATGATACTAAAAACTTTGTGAATGATATGATTTTCTTTGTGAACGAAAATTTAAAGGAGAATTAAGGGGGTGAGGATTCAATGTCGTTTAGTTAAGGTTTTTGACACTGCTTGCCTTCGCTAAAGCTATGGCGAAGCAAGGCTTGTCTTAACCGTATGGAAGGTAGGCAGACAGGCGAACCATGGCGGATCTGCATAGGGAAACAACAGGTAAGAACGTCATTGCGAGGGCGGAATTTTAAAGTAAAATCAGCGTAGGGAAATGACAGCTAAGATCGGACGTTAGTCAGACCGATTTGAGGGGTGTAGCTAGTCCGATTATCGTCTGACCTAAGAGTTTATTGGTTAGAATACAGCGAAAAAAACCGGTCAATGGCAATCCTAGCACAGGATTAAAAACGTTAACTATA
>JAMOMJ010000261.1 GCA_027067135.1 Cyclobacteriaceae bacterium | reverse complement strand
ATAACAAAACAGCCTGCCTTTCGCTTTTTATTCTGATCCGCTATTTAGCGGAGAAGAATCCTCTACAACACAGCTCTACACTCTCATCAAACCTTAGAAAATCCTTCCTTCGTCAGAATAGAAAAGGATACTGAGATGCGATGAACTAAGGAAGCTGGCAGAATTAAGCCATTATGTCTGCTAATAACAAAACAGCCTGCCTTTCGCTTTTCATTCTGAGGCCATAAGCCGAAGAATCCTCTACAACACAGCTCTACATTCTCATCAAGCCTTAGAAAATCCTTCCTGCGTCAGAATAGAAAAGGATACTGAGATACGATGAACTAAGGAAGCTGGCAGAATTAAGCCCTTATGTCTGCTAATAACAAAACAGCCTGCCTTTCGCTTTTTATTCTGATCCGCTATTTAGCGGAGAAGAATCCTCTACAACACAGCTCTACACTCTCATCAAACCTTAGAAGATTCTTCCTTCGTCAGAATAGAAAAAGAAGAAAGTCGAGTAGGTAAAGGGGGAGTTTCACCCCTAAACCTCTCACAGAACCGTACGTGATGCTCTCACATCATACGGCTCTTCTTAACAAGTCTGACCGCCTTTTTGGCGGTTCTAAGGCATAAAGCCCTTTTGCCAATGCACAAACATATTAGGATACTGCTTGGCAGTTTCCTGCAACCATTTGTAGGCAAAAAACCAGTGCTTATTCCTAAACCTCCGATACTTGTTGCTTACCCATTTTGCAAGTCGCTTATTCAAAAACCTGAACACATAATGTAGTTCACTCATCCGAACTCTGCCATAGTAGTAAATCCAACCCCGTACCTTGTCCGCTATTATCCTTGCCAAATCGGGCAGGCGCAAGTGAACCATACGATGGATTCTTAACTTAAACAGAATCTGATTTATCCGTTTCTGACTCTTTCGACTAATGGATGGTGTAAAGCCCAAATGAAAGTGCCCAAAGTAACCTTTTACCATTCTTGGTTTAAAGGTAAATCCGAGAAAATCGAATGTTACATAATGAACCTTAAAGGGTGGATGCTTCTTTTGGTTGCGTTTGCAATAAACTATATTGCTCTTGCCTTCTTTAAGCTGCATTTTACATTGCTTAAATCTAGCTTTCACCGCTTCCAATGTTCGCATCGCTTGTTTGAAATTCTGACAATGAATAATAATATCATCGGCATAACGTTCAAACTTTACTTCCGGGTGGTACTTCTCTATCCACTTATCGAAAACAAAGTGCAAAAAGATGTTTGCCAATAATGGACTTATAACCCCTCCTTGCGGTGTTCCTTTGTCTCTCTTATGAATACTACCATCTTTCTTCTGTACTGGTGCTTCCAGCCATCGTTTTACGTACAAGTGAATATGCCGCTCTTGGGTAAAGGCACTCAATGACTTCATCATCAAATCGTGGTCTATCTCATCAAAAAAACTCTTGATGTCCAAATCAATCGCCCAGTCCATCTTCATACAGTTTTCCCTGCATTGCTTTATGGCTTGGTGGGCTGATTTATTGGGGCGATAACCAAAAGAACTCTTGCTAAAATGCTTATCCACTTTTGCTTCAAGCTCTTCCCTTATTACCATTTGGGCTGTTCGGTCTTGTACCGTGGGGATGCCCAGCTTTCGCTTTCTCCCATCTGTTTTGGGTATTTCAACTTCACGCACAGGTTTTGGGAAATAACTGCCGCTAGCCAACCTATTCCATATCGGATATAAATACTTCCTGGGTTGAGCAGCAGGGAAATCGCTTTTAGATTTTGAGTACTTTGGTACGGTAATTATCATCTAGCGCTGCCGACTGCCTTTTAATAATTTTTAATTTTTTGATTGAATCTTCTTGCTCTATTAAAGTTAGGGCTGCTTTAGTCATAATATTATAGTTTAAAGCCGGCTGACCTTTCTTTTTCAATGATTGGTCTTCTTTAAAAACCACATCTAAAACCCAGTGAAGATTATTTTCCACCTTCCAATGTTTTCGTATTATATCATTAAGCTGATTTGCATCAGCGGGTAATGAACTTATGTAGTAACGGGTTTCTGTTGAGCTTCTTTTACTTTGTTTGTCAATTCTTTCAGAACGAATTTTCACGACACTCTTAATGGATTCCCAGTTATTTTTTCCTTTTATTGAGGCTATTACTTCTGTTGCTTCGCAAATTCTAGTTTCTATTCTTCCATGTCCAATATCCTGCTTTTTTGAATACTTTACCGCTTTATTTAAATCGAAAATAGCTACAATATCGTTTTTTAAAGTCTTTTGATTGCCCTTTACCATGAGAACATAATCTGCTTGCTTTTCTCTAATCTTTTTTGCTATATTCTTTTGACACCCCATGGCATCTATTGTGATAATGCAATCTTTAACGACCAACAGGTCTAATAATTGAGGTATTGCAATAATTTCATTGCTTTTCTCATCAACACACTGCTGTCCAAGACACACTCTGTTTTCGGTAGCATAAGCTGACACAACATGAAATGGACGCTTATTTAGACGCTTATCGTTTGATTTACATATGGTCTTGCCATCAATAGCAACTACTTCTCCTTTAGTGATTTCTGAAAGTTCATTAATCCACTTACTAAAGCAGGCACTAAATTTATTGGAGTCTATTTGTGCAAATACTTTACCTAAAACATCGTGAGAGGGCATTCCGTGTTCAAATGGAAAATAAATCCGTAGCCAATCTGTTTTTAATCTACCGAAATTAGAAATTGCTGTCCAATTATCCATACCGCTAATTATAGCTGATATAGTCAGAAATAGAATTTCTTCTAAGGGGTAGAAGTAATTTCCTTTATTGACCCCTATGAGGATCTGGCAAACCTGAAAAATTTTTCTTGAAAACTGGGCACTTTTTTACAGCTCTTTTGGTATAGGTCATTTTTTTTGACCGTACTGTAATTTACTATAAAATATTGTATTTTTTGCTTTTAAATGCACTTTTTAAAAGCGATTTCCCTGAGATAATCCTCCCTTTTTGGAATGTATAAACATGTTGCTCATCCCTCTGAAAATTAAATGCGGGAAAAGTAATTGTAACATCCATTACAATTATATTATTTACATCATCCCAAGTTCCAGTACCAACAACAGTACCATCAGGGTCGCCAAAGGCAGGTGTAGATGCATTTATTATAACTGATCCATCGCAAGGAACTAATATTATATCCATTGATATTCCTGAATCCCAAAAGTTATCAAGGTTAAGTGTATTAGGAGCAACCTCTGTTGTAGTTACATTATATGGCCCAACTGAACCATTTTCTATAACAGATGCTGTTCCTACAAAATTATCGAAACCATAAGGACAATCATCATCTAATATGGTTATTTCAAAGCTGTCGCCTAGAGGCTGCCCCCCTTGAACACCTCCACTAACACTTGTTATCTCAAATGACATCAATAAGTCACTGCCTTCAACAGTATTGGATATGGTTTCAATAGTAAAAACCCCCCGTACTGTATCTGTAGGTACTGATATGGTAAAAGACTCACCCTGTACTGTAGCTCCCGGAACGTTAAAATGTGTTCCTAGTTTTGCAGTTGATTTAGATGTAGCGGTAAACGTAACATCTATTGCTGCACCAGAAACAACATTATGGAGTATTTCAATGTTAGTTGTAACTGATGCTCCGGTACCTTCAAATACATATTACCGGCAAAGCTATGTGTATCATCATACCTTCTTACCCTATAATTAGAGTTTTGATATAAACCCCGCTCTGGCCTAAAGTTCTGACCTGCTACATGTAAGAAATCAGTAGCCAACCTGGCATCAGCACTAACAGGATCAAAATCAATTCCTTTTGAAGCATAACTTTCTGCTTTTGCCCAATCTGTTGCTGTATTTTCAGTAGCCATTCTTGCTGAATAAACTAAAAAGGCTGGCGATATATTTTCGCCAGCCTTTGCTTATTTAGTTAGAATAAGGAATTATTAGAGGGGAGTCATAACCGTTACCCCAGAGTCGCCATACGTATTACTCCAAGTAATTGTTATTACTCCTTCTGCACTGATAGTACCAGAATAGCTATCTGCAAATTCTTCGTTTGCATTCACAACTTTATCATCACAAATTTCTACATTAATAAAATTTCCTGCATAACCTTGTAAACCATACAGTCCAAACGATCCATCTGAAAATCTATATAATCCCGGATCGTTAAACGAAAGGAAGTATAGCTCAATTGTAGCTTCAAGATTAGTGTAGTCAACACCATTTTCCGAATCAAACCCGTTCGAAACTGCATTGTAAAAACCAATTAAGTTTTGCTTAGATAAGCACGTGCTTACATCTGTAATCTTAATTGCAGGGTAGTTGAAGGTTGTGGATTTGGCTGGGTCTTGCCCATCATTTACAATAATTGAAATATTCTCCTCTCCTACAACATCTTTAGCCATATAAGTTACAGTTACCGTGCCTACTAATTGATTTTCGGCACTTCCTAAGCTCACTTCTACTGTGCCCAGATCTTCTGGCTGCACAGAGTTAGATAATACTACATCTACATCCTTAATTAACCCAGGAGCATCCGTTATTTCAATAACAAACGTAAGTTTTCCATTTACTGGCACCCATGTAAACGTGTTTCCGTCTCTCCCAGGGCCAGCAATTAAGCCATCCCCAGTAGGGTTCGCTGCAATTCCAGCAGGGCCATCTAATGGCCTTGTGGGATTAGCATCTTCAAAATCTGTAAAGCACGAACTTAGAGTCAATCCTAAGAAAAGTGCTATATAAATCGTTTTATAATTTTTCATATTTCGCTTTATTTTCTAGTGAATTGAATTGTCCAAGAAAGCCCATTAAACTGCTCAAACACGTTAAGCGTAAGCACACCACTTTCAGCGTCCCATGTTCCTCCACCAGTATCTACAGTATTACCAAACGTTTGCGTTGGCAGCATTTGAGGCACGCCACAGATATCATAGAAATCGCCAGGATAAGCTGTACCACCAAAAGGAGCATAAGCCAAGGCACTAATATCTGAAATTACATACCTAAAAGGCTCTGGTCCTTTAAAAGCAATAGTTACATCACTTGTTTGGCCGCCAAAATAGTTTCCAGCAATAATTTCGCTTGAGTACTCTCCAACAAAATCTGCTTGGGTTGAAGGGCAACCAACAAAATATACATAAGCACTAAAGAAACTTGTAGTAGCCGAAGCTCCTGTAATATTTGGTGTAACATTAGAATTACCTTGAACGGTTGTGGCTGGGTACACCGTACCATTTGCCATAGTTGTTCTATTTAATAAGGTAAAATTATCTCCACCAACAATGTCTGCTAAATCTACTCCAAGAGCATCTACCATTTCTTGTACAGAAATCTCTTCTCCTAAAATTTGACCTCCAGCTGCACTTATTTCTGCCTGAGTATAAGTTCTCATGGTAACAGTATCGGTCATACCACTAGCTGATGTCATAAAAACTCGGAGCTCAACTATGTTTAAGTTGGTGCTAACAGAGTACAAATCATATTTTGCTTTTGATCCCGAAAGGTTTTCAAAATCGATAAATCCAAAACTCGGATCTATTACTACCCTAACATTAGGGCCTTTATCTCCTAAATCAGGGATTCGAATTGACTCTTCATCTCTACAAGAATTCAATACAAACACAACACCTAGGGCGACTATAAAATTTAATATATTTTTCATATTTCTCTATTTATTAGTTATCCCAAAATACTTTATCAGTAGCTATCACACGTTGTGCGGGAGCATTTGGGTTAGTTGTAATTTCTCCATTGGTATATGGAAAAGAAACTGGAAACGAACGACCCTGTACAGTAATCGACAATGCATCTGTATTACCATCGTGCAATCTTGGGTAGCCCGTTCTTCTGTAATCATTATAAATACTTAATGCATTTCCAAAAGAGGCAATCCATTTTTGCGTCATTATAATTTCCATTTGTAAATCAGCAGATCCACCATCGTACATTGCTAACACAGCATTTTGATAAGTAGTTATTGCTGCGCCATCTATTAATGGTGCCCCTGCATTATTAGCTACTTCATTTACCTTAGCAAACGAGGCATCCATTGCATTTACTAACATTGCTCTTGGGTCTTCTGATGTAACACCTGCTAAAGCAAGTTCAGCGCGTAGGTACATTATCTCAAAACTTGGCAACATTCGCTGTGCAACTGTACCTGTTCCATTTACTTGACCTGCTAAGGATGAATTTAACGAAGCTAAACCTCCAGCACCATCGTCATACTTTCCTCCAACAGGGTATAAACCAAGTACTGATTGTGAAGAACTCTGATCGAACCCTTCATTAGGATCAATGTTAAACGAAAAAGCATAGATGGATAAAAAGCCATTACCGGATGTAGATGGGCAATAAGAACAAGGATTTTGGGCATCCGAATCACCTGCTGTAGATGGAAGTTGATTAAAGAAATAATAAGGAACCCTTGGGTCTGTAGGTCCAACATTTAATCCTCCATGGCCAAACGTATCTATACTACGCATTACTTCAAAGAAATAAGGGCTAATGTAATAATTTGAACCTCCAGGAGCCCATTCTTGCACATATCCAGGGTTTCTATTTTCTGGTGATTGGCTCGTTCCATACGCAAACTCAAAATCTTGATCTGCATTTGCAATCATATCATTTTCTGCTAATAATGCATTTAACTCTGACGATACATTAGCAACCAATCTAGTTTGTGCATACAATTTGAATTTTAGAGATTTTCCTAATTTTCTCCATTTATTTAAGTCTCCTCCATATACAAAATCATCTGTAGAAGGGCTTAAGTTTGACGATTTAGCCAAATTGGCTATTCCTTCATCTAATAATAATTGAAGATCTGCATAAATATCGGCTCCGCCATCATACCCAGGAAAAGGATTCTCGGATCCTAAATTGGCATCAAAATAAGGCACATCGCCCCAAACATCTACTATTACAGAATAAATATAGGCCTTATTAATTTGTGCAATACCTACATAATGCCAGTCTTCACTTTCTGTTCCAAGGGCAATAATTTGTCTAATATCTGTGAGTGCACCTGAGTATAGCGAGTTCCAAGTTACACCAATATTAAAATCATTGGATTGTACATTATAATCATTTAGCCCACCTCTTTGTACCGTTTGGTGCATAACTGTAGCTACATGCCCATTTAATCCACCTGCATTTCCTGTAGAAAACGCCACGTTGGTGAGCACCGCTGGTAAAAGTTGGTTAATTGAAACGATCGATGGATTATTAGGATCTGTGTTTATATCCAGATAATCTTTACACCCAGTGATAGTTGCCATAACAGCAATTATCAATAGTGCTTTGTTTATTGTTTTTTTCATTGTTTTCAATTTAAGTGATAGGATTAAAATGTAAACCTCAGGTTAACACCATATCGCTTAACCGATGGTGCAGACGTAAATTCAAACCCTTGCGCATTTGAGTTACCAAACTGGCTCGTTTCTGGATCAAAATTTGACCCTGGAGGAAAGTTGGGCGCTTTATACCATAGGTTACGACCTGTAATAGAAATGGAAGCAGACCCAAATGGAGTTTTACTTAATAAAGAAGCAGGTAAGGTGTATCCTAAACTTACTTCTCTTAATCTAAATACAGTAGCATCCCATATGCTCCACTCGTCTTGCCCATTCATAGCAAATGAATTACCGAAATAGGCACTATTAACTTCAATCGCTGTTTGATTTACTGTTTTATTGCCATTTTCATCTCTGATTGGTTCGGCCGTGTTAGGGTCGCCATATACGCCAGGAATAATTACGTTTACTTCTCGATCTTCGGTATCCGTTGTTACTCCCCTGCCTAATAAGGATAGGTTAGTTACTGAGTACATATCGCCTCCTTGTTTCCAATCGAATACTGCATTAAGCGAAATTCCTTTCCAAGAAAAAGTATTGGTTAAACCAATAATATAATCTGGGTTAGGGTCTCCAATAAATCGAGGTGTGATATCGCTAATTAACTGACCATTAGAAGGGTCTATAAGCAAATTTCCCTCATCATCTCTTGCAGAAACTGTTCCTTTAATTAAGCCATACGGTTGCCCCACCTTATGGATTGCTTGAACAGACCCTGCAAACGTATTTCTAAGAACAAGCTCGTCTGTTCCTTCCAAGTTTAAACTTTCAACAACGTTTCTATTTAAGGTAAATGTTCCATAAATATTCCACTTAAACCCATTTTGCAAATCAAAAGGGGTAATATCTAAGCCTACTTCTACACCTTTATTAGATACAACTCCTGCATTGGTAAAAAAGGAAGTAAACCCAGATGAGTTTGGAAGTGTAATTGGAATAATTTGATCTCTAGACTTTCTTGAATAAACAGAGGCATCTACGCCAATTCTATTATTCAGTAATTTAAGATCTAACCCAATTTCAACTTCTTGTGTAATCTCTGGTTTTAAGTTCGGGTCGCGTTCAATATTAGATAATGTTGAACCTGGTGTACCGTTAAAAGGCATAGTGGTTGCATCTGGGCTAGGACTAGCAATACCATTGGCATTTACAATATAAACTGGTGCCAGTTGGTAGGGCGCTGTATCATTACCTACTTCAGAAAAACTAGCTCTTACTTTACCATACGATAAAATCGAAGGTGCAATATCTACTACATCTGTAAAAATAAATGACAAACTAGCAGATGGGTAAAAGAAACTATTTGCTCCTTGTGGAAGGGTTGACGACCAATCGTTTCTACCTGTAAGGTTTAAGAAAAGATAATCGTTATACCCTAAAGTAACATCTCCAAAAACTCCAATTAACCTTCGTTGGCTAAAGCCACCACCAAATGGAATTAAAAAATTAGTATTATTGATATTATCATTATCAAATATTACATAATTAGAACCTTGCACAATCTCAGTATTAACTGTTCTTTGGTTTAAGTTATGCCCTGCAATTGCTCTAAGGCTTAAAGATTCTGATAGGTCTTTAGAAAAACTTACCAAGAAATTTGATTCAATTTCACCAAAAGTTGTAAACGTATTGGTAATTTGACCTACGCCTGCAGCAGCTCTGCCACCTGGTCTAAACCATTGTGATTGTGATTGTGAATACCCGTTAAACCCAAACTTATAGTTTACAGAAAGCCACTCGTTTATTTCATACCCTAAACCTAAGCTACCTACCCAGCGATTAGTTGTAGATTCAACACCAGCGTTTTCAACCGACCATAATGGATTATCTGCTTGACCTGTACCTACAAAGAAGGCGTTAGAATTATTAAGCGGGTTAATGTAAGGAGTACCCTGCAAATCCCAGTTTCTACCTAAGTATAATGTTCTTGCAAATGCAGAGGCATTACCAATTGCATTATTCGCACCGCCAGCAAATGTGTGCTGAAATGCGTTACTGTACGTTAAGTTTGAATTAATAATTAAGCCATTATCTAGCTCCGTTTTACCACCAACACTTACCGAAGTTCTATCAAATTTAGATCCCGGAATATAACTGTCTTGTCTTAAATCAGACACCACAGCAGTTACAACAGACTTCTCATTTCCACCAGAAATACTCACTGAGTTATCCCAAATACTACCAGTATCAAAAAAGTCTTTCACATTATTTGGGTATGCTTGGTAAGGCACAGTTGTACCCCATAAGTCTTCAAACCCAATAACCCCATCATACCAATGTGGAATGGTAGTAACACTTGCATAAGGTTGTGTACCCACAAAAGGGGCTCCCCAAGAACCATTTACCTGTTGATATCCAAAATTAGTACCTGTTCCATAAGTATTTTGATATTCTGGCAAATTAGCTACTTGCTCAATAGAGTATGATGAACTAATGCCAATTTCTAAGCCTTTTTTAGACGCTACCCCACTACCCGATTTGGTGGTTATTAAGATAACACCATTTGCTGCTCTTGAACCATATAATGATGCAGCTGCTGCTCCTTTTAAAACCGTCATAGATTCAATGTTATTAGGATCTAAATCCGAAATTCTTGACCCATAAGCACCTCCACCAACTAATTGATTGGTGCCATTGTTCACACTGTTATTATAGGGTACACCATCTACCACAAAAAGTGGCTGGTTATTGCCTAATAATGAAGAGTTACCTCTAATGGTAATTCGAGTAGCAGAACCTGCGGCTCCACTTGAGCCTTGAATGTTAACTCCTGCTATTTTACCTTGTAAAGCTCTAAGAGGATCTGGCTCCGATTTTTGTTGAAGATCATCTCCCCCAACTTTAGCCACAGAATAACCTAACGCTTTGGCCTCTCTTTCAATGCCAACAGCGGTAACTATAACTTCGCTTAGTTCGGTTAAATCTGTATTTAGTGCAACATCAATTACAGACCTTGTTCCAATCTCAACTTCTTGAGATTCATACCCAATAAAACTAATTACAAGGGTAGTAACATTACCCGAAACAGTTAGTTTGTAATTACCATCTAAATCGGTAACTGTTCCGTTGGTTGTGCCCTTTATCAACACATTTGCTCCTGGAATAGGGCTGCCATCATCGGAGGATGTGACGTTACCAGAAACGGTTCGATCTTGCGCATACAACAAAGAACTTGAAAACAAGACTCCTGCCAGCGCAAATAATTGTAGAATTTTTTTCATACAATAAATATTAAGTTGAACAATAGATTTAAAGTGCAGACAAGGTATAACTCGTCCACATCTCAAAATTGGTCATCACTTAACTTCTATACTCCCCCACATGTGCGCCAAATATGGGCTGGTTCTTTGAGTTAAAAGGTTGCAGATTGGCTATAGAAATTTTGATAATTGAAATAAATGGCTAATAAATAGGGAGGAAAAGCCCGTTTTATAAACCAACCTTAGAATGTTCGGTAACTATAAAAGGGTTATCAATATGGGGGAGCCCAAGATAGGTATGGGTTTGGGATAAGCGGTAAAAGGCCTTCGTTATTAGTAAAAAACAACGCCATTCCTGCCTATGCAGGAATGGCGTGACTGATAAGAACTATTTTATTTCTCACTTTTCGAAGTAAGGAAACTCAGATTATGCGCATAACTTTAGAGCTAAATAAGATTGTCTCTTCTTGCAATTTCAAGAGCTTCTGATTTCGTCTTTGCATGAAGCTTGGAGTAGATATTCTTTACGTGGCTCTTCACGGTTTCCATACCAATATGGAGTTCATCCGCAGCAATTCTATACGTCTTACCTGTAGATAACAAACTTAGTATCTCCGTTTCTCGATTCGATAGTGGAGTATCTGTGCTTCGTTGAAATGAGCTTACTACCATTTTTGCCACATGCGGGCTCATAGGTGCTCCATCGTTCATTATTTGTTCTACCGCTTGAAGCAGTTCAACATGATTAGAGCTTTTGGTTATATAGCCATTGGCTCCTGCCACCAAAGCATCAAAAACCTTAGTGCTGTCTTCGTGAACCGTTATTACAATAATTTTAGTTTTAGGATCTAGCTTTTTAATTTTTTTAATACCAGTTATACCGTCCATTCCTGGAAGGTCTAAATCGGTAAAAATTACATCGGGGTTATCTTTTCTAAGATTTTTTATTGCGCCTTCCGCAGACGTGTAGGTATTCACCACATTATATTCACTATTGCTTCCGAGTATTAAAGCATAGCCATCTTTAACGGCTTCATTGTCTTCTATTATGACAATTCGAGTTCTAAAGTCAAGCATGTTGTTGAGTTTTTTATATTGACTTTCCAAAATTATGTTAGTTTAAGTATGTATTACAACCCTATCTTTTAGGGAATTCTCCTTCTATTCTTACGCCAAACCCCCCGTCAGGGTTATGATAGAATGATAAATTATAATTAATCTTAATTGCTCTGCTCTTCATATTATTTAGCCCTCGCGAAGAGGCTAGTTGCTCCGAACTCACTCCTTTACCATCATCTTCTACCGAAATAGCAAAACCGTTTTTTGTTTTATCCACATCGTATATAAGCTTAATGTTTTTTGCTTTAGAGTGTACCAATGCATTGGTCATCGCTTCTTTTAAAATAAAGAATAATTGCCTGCTAAAACCAACAGGCAAACTCACCTGTTTGTCTCTTTCTGTAAAGTTATCAACCACCAAAAATTCAATCGGTGTATGCTCAAAAAGTTCTGACCCAAAATTGTTAATATAGCTTGTTATCTCACTTATTTGGTCGCTTTTAGGGTTAATAGACCATATAAAAGATTTTGTACCATCGAATAATTGTTTAGAGGAAACTTCAATTCTGGAGAGTGCTTTTTGTACCTCTTTATTTTTATCTTTTATTAGTAACTGAAGCGTGCTTACTAGCACAATAATGCTAGCCAACTTATTCCCCATTTCATCATGAAAATCTTGCGCCATCATCACACGAAGAGATTCTGCCTCTTTCTTTCTTATCTCTGCTATTTCTAACACCTGTTTAATGGCTGCGTTTACCCGCACTTTATAAATTACCGCAAGCAATAAAAATATAAATGCGATAAGCAAAATATGATACCACCAAACTGCCCAAAAAGGAGGGGTAACCACTACATTAATTTCTTGTGCACTTTCAATCCAATTGAGCCCATCAGAACTTACTTTCATCTTGAGGGGGTATGTGCCAGGGCCTAAATTTGCATAACTAGCTCTTCGTTGATTCCCCGAAAACACCCAACTTGAATCGATACCAACAAGCTTATGCCCATACTGTAGTTTGTGCTGATTTCTATAGGAAATAGAAATAAACTCTACTGTAAAAAAATTATTGCCATAAGGCAATGAAATCCTTGAGATGGCTGACATCGCTGTATCACAACGATAAGGTTGCCCATCTAGCCAGACCCTATTTAACTGCGGAGGGTTTATTGGAGAAGCTTCAGTTGTTCTGTTTTGCAAAAACAGGCAAGCAACTAAGCAGCTAGGGAATAATATCTTGAAAAAGTAGTTCACATTAGGCAGTTAACTTTTCAACTAACGGCCATTTAACCCAAAGGGTTTACTTTACTCTTAATGTACGAAACGGCTCACAGCCAACGCCCTCTATGGTAATTTCCTTTTTATCCAATGTAATTATGGCATAGGCTGTATCATCTTTACCCAGTACCATTCCTTGAAAAGTTACATAATGAATACCTTCTTTTTCTGCATAATTCCCAGGATGGTGATGCCCATTAAAATAAGCCTTTACGCTTTTATGTTGTTCCAGAATTTGTACCACTTCCACATCGTTCCATAGGTTTAGAGCAGCCAATGGGAGCACCGGGAAATGTGCCAACACAATAGCATTTAGCTTTCGTTTATCTGCGTCATTAAGTTGAGCCTCTAGCCATCTTAATTGCTCTTTCCCAAGCGCTCCGTTCCACGGCTTTGCTTGAGGCCGACCCTCATTTTTATACTTCTCCATTTGTGCATTGGCAAAGGCTATTTTGGAAGAATCCATTGAACTATAAGGGCTTATATCCGTTCCATCTAGCACAATAAACAACCAGGGGTCTTTTTCAATGGTGTAATAAGACGTTGTCATGTCAAGAGCTTCTAAAACCTGCCCTTTAAGGCTATCTGCCACCGAAAAATCGTGATTGCCAAGCGCAAAATAGTGAGGCATTTTTAAGCCATTCATGATTGGTTTTACGGTAGCAAAACTGCTAAAATCACGGTCTATAAAATCCCCTAAATGAAATACTAACTCGACCTCGTTTGTGTTGAATTTACCTACCGCTTCTTGCAGGCGGGGTGACCCTTGTCGGTAATCATTATTCCATCGTTCGCTGTAATCGCAATCGCAAAATTGGCAGTCGGCCACAATGCCAATTTTTAAAGATTGGGCTTGAGCCCAATTGGCTACAAGAAGGAAAATTATTGAATAAATTGTTTTCATGTTCTGCAATTACTCTTCACAAAAGGAGCCTTTTGCAATCCATAATTCTTTAAACTCAAATGTAATAGCTCCTGTATTTGCCGCTGCACTCGACTTAATTTTCTCTAAGCTAGAATCATCTTTTAGTACTAAAACGCCTCCTTCATTGCTGGCAAAATAACCTGCCATAATTAGGTCTCCCGTTTCGTTTAAACTTGCTATTAATTCCTTCGTAGAAACCTCTTTGGCTTCATTCGCATTCGATTTATAGTTTGCAATTTCGTTGCTGGGTGCATACCTCACAAACGAATACATTCCCATTTCATAGGCCGCCCCAACCACACAGGAACCACCAACCGTGGTAGTAAACGGATACATTTCAATATTCCATCTATTAGCTCTTACCGCAGGGTCGGTTTGGAGCCATTGATTTACCGTATCAACCGATGGAGAGTTCATCACAAATAAGCCTCCACCACCTTCAAATGGGCCTGCATTTATCAATTTACCTTGGATTCCCAGGTCTCCCATATTCTTAAAATGCCCTTCCATTAATACATCAACAGAGTCTTGGGGCAGTACAGCCTTATTGGGGTTCTTGTTTAAGAACACAAACACCCGATCGAACTCCTGCCCATATAAATTGCTTAATGAAAGCAAAGAAATAAGTAAAACAAATAGCTTTTTCATACCTCTCTAGTTTAAAATGTTTACCAATTTCATCATATCTGCCTCTGTATTATACACATTTGGAGAAACTCGAATAGAAGTTCCTCTTATGGATACAAAAATATGATGTTTTTCAAGTTCTTCTTTAATGAGCTCAACATTCATCCCCTCTTTACGAATACCAAATAAATGAGACCCTCTAAAATCTAACTCTTCTACCCAATAGCCCTTCGTTTTGAGCAAGGCAAGAGGTTGTTCGGTAATGCTTTTACAATACTGCTGAATGCTATTCACCCCCCAAGCATTGAGTTGCCTAATGGCCTCCAGCATCATTGGCAATAAAATAAAATTACTTTGCTCACCAACCGAATACCGCATAGCTCCTGCCTGATAATTATCTTCGTAATTAATCAAGGCGGCAAAATTTTCGCTATCTTTTCGGTTAATCCAATTTTGCTCAATGGGTGTACCATTATCAAAAGCAGGGCCGTAATACGCAACGCCTATTCCATACGGCCCCATAAGCCACTTATACCCTGCACAAATTAATGCATCAGGCTCTATTTCTTGCACATCAAAAGGGTAAGCACCTACGGATTGCGTACCATCAATAATAAGTAATGCACCTATTTCTTTGGTTTTTTTTCTTATCTTTTTCAAATTAAACAACGTGCCATCTGCCCAATGTGTATGCGCTATAGCCACCATTCCCGTGTTGGAGTTAATGGCTGCTAAGATTCTTTCATTCCAGATTTCCCCTCTATTTTCTAAGGAGTCAGGAGGCGAAATGGTAATAAGTTTTGCGTTTTGAGATTTCTCAAGTTCCTTCCAAGGGTATATATTGCTTGGAAATTGTTCGGAAACCACCAAAATTTCTTTATCACTTACATCTACATTTTTAGCCACATTGGCTAAACCATAAGAGACTGATGGAATGATGGCAATTCGATCAGGTTCTACTGAGTTTATTAATCTGGAAAACTCTTGTTTAACAGCTTTTACGTTCTCAAAAAAATTGTCTGCGCCTATTTTATAAGGAGTTAGTTTGGCTCTTACTTGCCTCTCTCCAATCTTTGCAAGCGAGGTTAAAAGAGGAGACATGTAAGCTCCATTTAAATAGGTTACACTTGAATCCAGTTGAAATAGAGCAGATTGATTTTCCATAAATGCAAACGATTATCTTGAATAAGTAAATGTATATAATTATCAACTATATCTCTGTTTTAACTAGTTCATTTATAGAAACATAAAAACGAGAGAATTGAAAAAAATATTAGTCCTGTTGGCGGTGGCAAGTGTATCTTGTACGGGATCAGAGAAAAACCAAAGGTGGTTGAAAAGATAGTAGCCGAAATAGTATCCCTTAAATCCGCAAGGTAAATCTATTACAAGCCTGAATGATAGTATCTTAAAGCTTTTTTAACCAAAACATCTTTTTTATGCCCTTTTGCTAGTGTAAAGTGACAGAATGTCACAACATCAGCAATATTATTCCTTGGAATAGAATTTGTCTTACCGCGGCTAAAGTTAAAATAAAGAGTGCTCACACTCAAAAAAATAAATAATTATGAAGGAACAAGGAAGTATATCCATACACACCGAGAATATTTTTCCAATCATTAAGAAATTTCTCTATTCAGATCACGAAATATTTTTACGTGAATTAGTTTCAAATGCCGTTGATGCTACTCAAAAGCTTAAGAGGCTTTCTGCACTAGGCGAAGTAAAAACAGAAGTAAACTCTAACCCTAGGGTTGAAGTGGCTTTTAACAAAAAGAAAAAGACCATTACCATTACCGATAGCGGTATTGGGATGACAGCCGAAGAAATTAAAAAGTATATCAATCAAATTGCTTTTTCTGGAGCTGAGGAGTTTGTTGAAAAGTACAAAGGCAAAGGCGATGAAGAGCAGATTATAGGTATGTTTGGAATGGGCTTTTACTCCGCTTTTATGGTGGCTGATAATGTGGAAATTAATAGTTTATCGTATCAGGAAGGAGCTAAAGCTGCCAAATGGACTTGTGATGGTTCAACCTCTTACGAAATTGCACCAAGCAAAAAGAAATACATTGGTACCGAAATTATTCTTCACCTTGCAAAGGACTCTGAAGAGTTTTTAGAGGAAAGTAGAATTCAAGGTATCCTTGATAAATACTGTAAATTTTTGCCAGTTGAAATTAAATTTGGAACTAAAGAAGAGCAGGTTGAAGACGGCAAAGACAAGGATGGCAAGCCTAAATATAAATCTGTAAAAAAGGATAATATCATCAACGATCCTAATCCATTATGGACTAAAGCTCCATCTGAATTAAAGGATGAAGATTATATTTCTTTCTACAAAAGCTTATATCCATTTTCGGAAGATCCTCTTTTCTGGATTCACCTCAACGTAGATTATCCATTCAACTTAACGGGTGTTCTCTATTTCCCTAAGGTTAAAAAGGATTTTGAAATTCAGAAGAACAAGATCCAATTATTCTCTAAGCAAGTGTTTATTACCGATGAGGTAAAAGACATTGTGCCTGAATTCTTGCAATTATTACATGGTGTGCTCGATTCTCCAGACATTCCACTAAACGTAAGTAGAAGTTACTTGCAAGCAGATGGAAATGTAAAGAAAATCAACTCTCACATCACTAAAAAAGTAGCAGATAAGCTTGCTAGCTTATTTAAAAACGACCGTGAAGCCTACGAAGCAAAATGGGACGACATCGGCATTTTTGTAAAATACGGAATGCTTAGCGAAGACAAGTTTTATGAAAAAGCAAAATCCTTTGGGTTGCTTAAAAACTTAGAGGGTAAGTTTTTTACGTTAGATGAGTATAAAGACAAGGTAAAAGACACTCAAACAGATAAGGATAAAAACCTGGTTTATCTATACACAAACGATGCTTCAAAGCAACATGCTTTTATTCAGTCTGCCACTAAAAAAGGTTATGATGTGCTTGAGTTTGATAGTATGATTGACAGTCATTTTATCAATTTCTTAGAGCAAAAACTAGAAGGCACGCAGCTTAAACGAGTGGATGCTGATACAGTTGATAAACTGATTGCTAAAGACGAAGAAATTGCTAGTGTGCTTTCTAAAGAAGAAGAAGAAAAGGTGAAAGCCATATTCGAGAAAGCCATTAATAACACGAATATGCAAGTGGCCTTGGAATCACAATCGGTAGATGAAATGCCTGTTGTAATTACGATGAGTGAGTTTATGCGCAGAATGAAAGACATGGCCGAAACTGGTGGTGGTGGCTTTAATATGATGGGCGGAATGCCAGATTCATATAATGTTTCGGTAAACGCAAACCACTCTGTAATTGGTAAAGTGCTTGCAGCTAAAAAAGAAGCCGACCAAATTAAAATTGCGAAGCAAGCATTTGATTTAGGGATGTTATCTCAAAATATGCTTTCTGGCAAAGATTTAACCGACTTTATTGAACGCAGTGTTGAGCTAATGGCTGGTAAAGCCAAAAAATAATCATTAAATAACGTCATTGCGAGGGAGAAACGACCGAAGCAACCTGTTAAGATTAACACACAGATTGCTTCATTCCTAAAAAGGAACTCGCAATGACGTTGTATCTTTACCACTTGAACGCCAACCAAAATCATACAGTAGAAGTCCAAAATTTAGGACTTAGAGACTACCAAGAAGCTTGGGATTACCAAGAGTCTGTATTTAAGTCTGTAGTAGATTTAAAATTAGCTAATCGCGATTTGCCCGAAACAGAGCAAAAAATCACACCAAATCGGATTTTGTTTGTAGAGCACCCTCACGTTTATACCTTAGGTAAAAGTGGAGATGAATCTAACCTCTTATTAAACAAGCAAGGCTTAAAAGAAAAGAAAGCTACTTATTACAAAATAAATCGTGGAGGAGATATTACCTATCACGGCCCAGGCCAATTGGTGTGCTATCCTATAATCGACCTTGATAATTTCTTTACAGATATTGATAAATACCTTCGATTATTAGAGGAGTCAGTTATCCTTACCTTGGCTGATTATGGCATAAAAGCGGGTCGAGTAAAGAAATTTACAGGCGTTTGGATTGATTTTGACAAGCAAGAAGAGCAAGGAGTTTTATGGAAGCCACGTAAAATATGTGCAATTGGCGTAAAAACCAGTCGTTGGGTAACCATGCATGGCCTCGCACTAAATGTAAACACAGATCTTAGTTACTTTGGCAACATCATCCCTTGTGGTATAGACGATAAGGCTGTTACTTCCATTGCCCAAGAGTTGGGCAAAGAAGTTGATATGCAAGAAGTGCAGAGCAAGTTAAAAGGCCATTTGATTAAATTAATGGGAATGGAGGAAATTGTTTAATGAAAAAAGACATTGAAAAACCTGCTGTTGAAGGCGTTACCATTGCCATTAAACTAGATAACTCTAAGGTTGATAATTACTGGACGGTGCATTTGATAAATTCCAATGATTACGAATTAGAAAATATAATCGTAGCCTCCAAAGGTTATAATAAAAAGGGAGAAAAAGTAGAAGAAACCTCAATCCTTAGGCATAAGTTTGATAAAATCAAAGCTAATTCAACCCAGCAAATAGAAGTGATTACCGAAGAAGTGTTTCACTTATTTCCTAAAATCCGCAACCATATTTGTAATCTTCTGATTTGTAGCCGATTAGACCTGACAGGTTTCACCCAATTAAGTGATCCGAAAATGGCTATAACTTAGTGATTATCAACAAAAACCTGTCAGGTCTTGCGGATATTAGGTATTTAATGAATATTGGGTAAGCTATTTTGCAAATGAAAAGCTGTTCGATAAAAAATTCACGTTTGTTCCTGATAGCATTCAGACAGAAAATGTTGCTTTTATAAAAGAGCTTGATTCCCAAGGTGTTTTGCACGGATAGGTTAGTAAACTCCTTTTGATTGATTATATTTGATTATAATCGAAAACAATGAAATCGAATTATCAATTTACAGCACAGATTGAAAAAGACAAAGACACTGGACTTTATGTTGGTACAGTTCCAAATCTTCCTGGAGCCCACTCTCAGGCTGAAACATTAGATGAACTACATCAAAATTTAAAAGAAGTTGTTGAACTTTGCCTCGAAGAGCTTGAACCTGAAGAGATTAAAAGCCTTGCAGAGTTTGTTGGTTTCCAACAAATATCTGTAGCCGTATGAGTAAACTTCCTTTAGTTGATTCTAAAACATTTGAAAAGCTTCTTCTTTCTTTAGGCTTCAAGGTTCAAAGGCAGAAAGGTAGTCATGTTTTTTATCGACACCCTGATGGCAGATACACAACCTTGCCTCACCATAAAGGCAGAGATATAGGTCGATCGCTAATAAGAGCAATCCTTAGGCAAATTGATATTACTCCAGAAGAGTTTATCAACTTATTGGGCAAGTAATAATCCATTTGATTACAACTTAATTATTCATATATTGTACGTATGAATTATTCTCTTTCTGAAATCTTAGTTATTGATATTGAAACCATTAGAAGTACCGCTTCTTATGATGAGTTATCAGAACGATTGCAAAAGCAATGGGATAGAAAAGCGTTTACATTAAGAAACCCAGACGAAATTACTCCTGATGAAATGTACCATGAAAGAGCTGGTATTTACGCAGAATTTGGGCAAATAATTGTTGTTGCCATTGGGTTTTATGTGTACCAAAAAGAGGAGTGGCATTTTAGAGTTCGGGCTATCTCCAGCGATAATGAAAAAGAACTTTTAGAAAAATTTATTGAAGTTCTTAGTAAGTTTAATCCTAAAACCACGTATCTATGCGGTCATAACGGAAAAGAGTTTGACTTTCCTTATCTCTCTAGAAGGCTATTAGTCAATAGCCTCCAACTCCCAGAATTATTAGACACGGCTGCTAAAAAGCCTTGGGAAGTGAATCATATTGATACAATGGAGCTTTGGAAATTTGGAGATAGAAAGAATTACACTTCACTTGATTTGTTAGCTGCCATTTTTGAAATACCCTCTAGTAAATCTGACATTGACGGCAGCCAGGTAAGCCAAGTATATTATGAAGAAAATGAAGAAGGCTTAGAACGAATAGCCGAGTACTGTGCCAGAGATGTAATTGTTACAGCTCAATTGCTATTACGACTCAAAGGCCAACCATTAATAAATGAAAAGAATATCCATATAGTGGAATAAATTAGCATTATCACTAGTTAACAATGCCATTCCTTCTCCCCCATTACGTCATTCCCACGTAGGTGGGAATCTGTAGGAATGGAAGAAAATTTAATATTTAACACAACACACACTTCTACGCTTACAAAGTAAGACAGATTCCTGCCTTCGCAGGAATGACGATATGTTTTGTGTATTTTTGAACAATAATTATGAGTAAAAAACGAAACAAAAAAAGGGCTCCTCGAATTGGAGGAAAACGAAAATTTGACCCTAAAGTAATAAAAGCAAAAGTCCTTGATTACCTAGATTGTAATATCAGCAAGGCATATTCGAGTAAACAACTAATCAAACGATTAAACATTCGCGATTCATCCTCTAAAGCTTCGGTGTTACCGATTTTAGAAATGCTTGCGCGAGAAGGAAAAGTAGAGAAGCTAAGAAATAGCTATAAAAGTCTTAAAAAAGCAGAAACTGTAACAGGTATCGTTGACCACGTAAACGCTCGATTTGCCTATGTTGTAACCAACTCCGACCATGGAGATGTGTGGGTGAAGACCGATTTGCTGAAACAAGCCATGGATGGCGACACCGTAGAAATAATGGTGTTTTCAACAAAGCATGGCAAACGCCCCGAAGGGCAAGTAGAAAAGATTATTTCAAGAAAATCATCTGAGTTAGTGGGCAAAATTGAATTTTCCACACGCTATGCCTTTGTCGTACCCGATAACCGCAAAATCCACATAGATGTATTCATACCATTAAACAAGGTTATGGATGCCAACCACAAGGATAAGGTAATTGTAAAAATTAATAAGTGGCCGAGCCATGGTCAGAACCCTGAAGGGGAAGTGATTCGGGTATTAGGACCCGCAGGAAAACATGAGGCAGAAATGCATTCGATTATGGCTGAGTTTGGTTTGCCATTTGAGTTTCCCAACAAAGTTGAAAACGAAGCAAACCAGCTAAACGATAAACTCCCAGCAGATGAAATAAAAAAGCGTAAAGATTTTAGATCTGTTACAACCTTTACCATTGACCCTCTTGATGCCAAAGACTTTGATGATGCCATTTCTTATAAACCCTTAAAAAACGGGAATGTGGAAATAGGCATTCATATTGCCGATGTAACCCATTATGTACGCCCTAAAACTGCCTTAGAAGAAGAGGCTGTTAAACGAGCCACTTCGGTTTATTTGGTAGATAGAACGATACCGATGCTACCAGAGCATATTTCGAACGGACTTTGTTCTTTGCGTCCAAACGAAGATAAACTCACCTTTTCGGCTGTGTTTGAGCTTACGCAAGATGCACAAATTGTTAAAGAGTGGTTTGGTAGAACCGTCATACATTCAGACAGAAGGTTTACCTATGAAGAAGCACAAGAAGGCATAGTAACTAAACAAGGAGATTTTGCGAAAGAACTTAACGGGCTCAACCGATTGGCTAAAACGCTTAAAAAAGAACGCTCGAAACGAGGTGCTATAAATTTTGAAACTACCGAAGTTCGGTTTGAACTGACAGAAGATGGAACTCCGTTAAGGGTTGTTCCTAAAGTGCGTGTTGATGCACATAAACTGGTGGAAGAATTTATGCTACTAGCCAACAAACGAGTAGCCCAATATGTGTTCGACCTCCACAAAGGAAAAGAAAGGAATACTTTTGTGTATAGAACCCATGATAGCCCAGATCCTGAAAAAATCAACACCTTTGCCATCTTTGCCAAACGTTTTGGTCACGAATTAGATGTAGAAGGAAATAGGATATCTAATTCCATTAATAACCTTATAGCAGAAATTGAAGGTAAGCCTGAGGAGAATGTGCTTCAATCATTAGCCATTCGCTCTATGGCCAAAGCCAAATATACCACTGAGCCAAACGGCCATTTTGGGTTAGCATTTACACATTATACACACTTTACTTCGCCCATTAGGCGTTACCCCGATATGATGGTGCACCGATTATTGCAGCACTATTTAAGTGGTGGTAAATCAGTAAGTGAAGACGAATATGAAGAGCTTTGCCTCCACAGTTCTGATATGGAAAAAAGAGCTGCTGAAGCCGAACGCGCATCCATTAAGTATAAGCAGGTTGAGTTTATGCAAAATGCCGAAGACAAACCTTACAACGGTGTAATTACTGGGTTAACCGAGTGGGGTATTTTTGTAGAAATTACCGAAACCAAATGCGAAGGCATGGTTCGAATGAGTGAAATGACAGATGATTTTTACGAGTTTGACGAAGACAATTATCGCATTATTGGCAAGCGCAATAAGAAGATGCTGAGCTTAGGAGACAAGGTAGTAGTGGAAGTAATTGATACCAACATAAATCGTAGAACGATTGATTTAGCGTTTGTGGAAGAAAATTAACCGCAAAGACGCTAAGAAAATAAACAAAAAGCTGCATTCGAGTAAATACCGATAAAAAACTTTGCGTCTCTGCGCCTTTACGGCCAACCTCTTTGTGTAACTTTGTTTCTTTCTGCCTTTGTGGCTAACGTATGAATAAAGAACTAACTCAACTTTTAGAAAAAATTAACGCTGGTCTCAAAGAACTTGCCCTCCCCAAAGACCCTGCAACTCTTTATGATCCAATAAAATATATCCTTAGTATTGGAGGTAAAAGAGTGCGACCCATGCTGGCAATGTTGGCCTATCGATTGTATAAAAAAGATGTTGAAAAAGTAGTGCTACCTATTTTAGCTTTAGAGGTTTTTCACAATTTTACACTCGTTCATGATGATATAATGGACGAAGCACCACTCCGTAGAGGCAACGAAACTGTGCATACAAAATGGGATGCCAATATTGCCATTTTATCAGGCGATGTAATGATGGTGAAAGCTTATGATTTGCTGAGCAACGCTCCAGCAGATGTGCTCCCGACCATTCTTAAAAAATTCAACACCTGTGCTCAAGAAGTGTGCGAAGGTCAGCAAAAGGATATGGATTTCGAAAAATTACCTTCCGTTTCTGTGGAAGAATATTTAGAAATGATCCGCCAGAAAACGGCTGTGCTTTTAGGATTTAGTTTAGAAATGGGAGCCATTCTAGCAGGCGCACCAACCGAAGAAAGTGATAAACTGTATGAAATAGGTGTAAATCTTGGCCTGGCTTTTCAATTACAAGACGACCTCCTCGATTTGTATGGAGGTGATGGCTTTGGTAAACAAATTGGGGGCGACATTATTAATAAAAAGAAATCCATTTTGATTACAAAAGCATTGGAATTATCAGGTAACAAACGTTCTCTGCTCGATTTATATAACTCTCATAATGATGAAGCCAAGAATAAAGTTAAAGCTATATCTGTTATTTTCGATGAAATTAACATGAAAGAAGAAGTTATGAACATGATTGCCAGATATGAGCAAAAAGGGAATACCATACTCACAACAATTAATTCAACTAATCAAAATTCTTTAGTTCACTACTTTTCGCAGCTTAAGTCAAGGGATAAATAATCAATCTATGAGCTCTGTCGTGTAAATCTACTTATCTTTAAAATTATTTTTATTTAACCTCAATTACTTGAAAACTCCACAAACGCTCAATCAACTCTTAGGCATACAGTACCCCGTTATTGTGGCGCCTATGTTTTTAATTTCTAATACAGCTATGGTTAAAGCTGCGTTAGATGCTGGTGTAACCGCTGCCTTTCCTGCGCTTAATTACAGAACTGACCAAGAGTTGAGAGATGCGATAGCAGAAATCAAAGCGCATAGTGATAAACCGTTTGGTGTAAACCTTATTGTTAACAAATCAAACCCAAAGTATAAATCGCAGCTAAAAACATTAATCGAACTAAAGGTTGACTATATCATTACTTCCCTTGGAAGCCCTAGAGAAGTAATTGAACAGGCCCATAAAATCGGCATCAAAGTATTTTGCGATGTGATTGATTTAAAATTTGCCAAGAAAGTGGAAGAACTTGGCGCAGATGGAATTGTTGCTGTTAATAACCGGGCTGGAGGCCATTGTGGAGGAACATCTCCCGAAGACCTTCTTAAAGAATTAACCAATAACTGTTCCATTCCTATTATTTCCGCTGGTGGTGTTGCAAAAAGTGCTGATATAAAAGAGGCTATGAAGCTTGGTGCTGCAGGGGTACAAGTAGGCACCATTTTTATTGCTTGCGATGAAGCTCCCATTGGCCAGGATTACAAACAGGCAATGGTCGATTATGGTGAAAAAGACATCATTCTATCAACCAAAATTTCTGGTACCGCCATTACAGTTATCAACACTCCTTATGTTCAGCAAGTTGGTACCAAGAAAAACTTTTTAGAGTGGCTTCTTAAAAAAAATAAATGGCTCAAAAAGTATGTTAAAATGCTTATTATGTACAACGGCATGAAAAAGATTGAAAAAGCAGCTTTTAGCGCCACTTACCAAAATGTATGGGTAGCCGGCCCAGCCATTGAATCGGTAAAATCTATTCGACCTTTAAAGGAAATTATTGCGGATCTTGTAAAAGGGTTATAGCAAACACTAATTTGCTATAACCACATTGCCATTTAACCTCGGGTTATAAATATTCTAATGGTATTCTAATCTGCATTATTAAGAACAACTAACAAAAATTTACTATCTTAAAGTTTAGAGTCATAAAACCCTTCTATGAATCAGAATGTAGCAATTTTAGTAGCAATTATTGGTTTTGGTGTAGTCGCCATGTCTGCGGCTCAAATTGCGGGTTATTTTAGAAAAATCAAGCTTCCTTTAATAACAGGGTTGTTAATTACTGGAATTTTAACCGGCCCTTTTATTATCAATCTAATTACTGCTTCATCTATAGGTCATTTAGGGTTTATTAATGATTTTGCTCTTGCGTATATTGCCTTTGCCGCTAGTGCCGAGCTCTACCTACGTGAAATGCGTAGCCGTATTGATAGTATCAAATGGATGACCATTAGCCAACTGGTAGTAACTTTTTTCATTAGTGGAATGGCTGTTTTCTTCCTATCTGGTTTCATTCCTTTTATGCAGGAGTTTTCTGTCACACTCCGTTTAGCCGCTTCTTCTTTGTTTGCTGTTATTTTTGTGGCTCGGTCTCCTGCTTCAGCCATTGCTGTTGTAAACGAAATGCGTGCAAAAGGGCCCTTTGTACAAACGGCTATTGGTGTTACTGTACTTAAAGATGTCTTTGTAATACTTCTCTTTTCTTTTTGTTTAGAGGTTTCAATTGCTCTATTTGAAGACACGCAACTTAGTTTGGGCTTTGCAGGAATTCTCCTATTAGAATTAGTTGCAAGTATTATTACAGGTTTTCTATTGGGGTTTTTTCTTACGAAAGTTCTGCAAACCAATTGGAAGCAAATTTATAAAGCATGGATAATCCTAACAGGAGGTTATCTGATGTATGCCCTCCATTATTGGTTAGATGATTATACATTTGGCCTTTTCCAGCACAGCATTAGTATCGAACCTTTGTTAGTGTGTATAATTGCCAGCTTCTGGGTTACCAACTATAGTAAATACAGGCCAGAGTTTCTAAGAATTTTAGAACGGTCAGGAAAATACATTTATGTTCCTTTTTTCTTATTAGCAGGAGCCAGCTTGCAATTAGATATGCTTTCGGAAGTGGCAGGGATCGCCTTTATGCTATTTATTATTCGGTTAATTTCATTAATGATAGGAGGATATATAGGTGGAGCCCTCTCTGGCGATTCTCCTTTGTTTAAGCGTTTGGCCTGGATGCCTTATGTTACACAAGCAGGTGTTGGTCTCGGCCTTGCAACAATAGTAACAAACACATTCCCTGAGTGGGGTGTTCAGTTTTCAACCATTGTAATTGCCGTTATTGTAGTGAACCAAATAGTAGGGCCTCCACTCTTTAAATGGTCTATTAATAAAGTAAAAGAAGGGCATACCAGAGCAGATACACCAGCCTTTGATGGTATTAAAGATGCCATAATTTTCGGCTTCGAACCTCAGTCGGTAGCACTCGCAAGGCAACTCATCGAATCAGGATGGGAAGTTAAAATGGCCACTTTAAAGCACGACATTAATAAAGATGAATACGAAGATCTTGACATCTTTCATATTTCTGACCTTAGTTTGGAAACACTCAATAATCTAGACACTAAGCTCTCTGAAGCGGTAGTGTTAATGTTAACCGATGAAGAAAATTTAATTTTATGTAACCTCATTTATGAACATATTGGCACAAGTGATGTGGTGGTTCGGTTAAATAACAGACATAACTTTAACAAATTTCACGATTTAGGAGCCCTTATTGTAGATCCATCCACTGCCATTGTTTCTCTGCTCGATCACTTTGTGCGTTCCCCGCAAGCAGCTTCCTTACTACTTGGTATGGAAAGCGATCAGGATACTGTGGATGTTCAGGTGCTCAATACCGATATCCAAGGTTTACTTATTCGTAATTTAAGGTTGCCTGCGGATGTTATTATCCTATCTGTAAAACGAAGGGGCAATTTAATAATATCCCACGGTTATACCCGCCTTAGAGCAGGCGATACACTAACGATGGTAGGCTCTAAGAAAAGTTTAGCAGAGGTCTCACTTAAATTTGGATATTAAAAAATCTAAGTTAGCAGGTGACATACTAATTATATGCCCTGCAACTTCAAAATATCTCCACTTTTTGTCAAGGAGTCTCCAGTTGATTCATAGTTTCACTAAAGTTTGGCTACTAATAACCGATAACTTTTTACAAATAACTAACTTTGCCGCCTATGGCAAAAAATGATGATAACCTTTTGAAAAAAATCGTCTCGCATTCTAAAGAGTACGGCTTTATTTTTCCTTCAAGTGAAATTTACGATGGGCTTGCTGCCACGTACGATTACGGTCAAAATGGGGTTGAGCTTAAGAATAACATTAAGCAATATTGGTGGAAATCGATGGTGCAAATGAATGAGAATATTGTGGGCATTGATTCCGCTATTTTTATGCACCCCACTACTTGGAAAGCCTCAGGCCATGTAGATGCCTTTAACGACCCGTTAATTGATAATAAGGATTCTAAAAAACGATACCGTGCCGATGTATTGGTAGAAGACCATATTGCCAAAATTGAAGGTAAAATAAACAAAGAAGTAGCGAAGGCCGCTAAGCGTTTTGGTGATGCCTTTAACAAAGAAGAATTTGTTTCTACCAACCCAAGAGTGGTTGGCTATAAAGAGAAAATTGCCAGTATTGAAAAACGAATGCAAGAGGCAATTGACACCCAAAACTATGACGACTTTAAAACACTTATTGAAGATTTAGACATTTCCTGTCCTGTTTCTGGTTCTAAAAACTGGACTGATGTAAGGCAATTTAATCTTATGTTTTCTACTGAGCTGGGCTCAGTTGCCGGAGAGGCCAGCACCATTTACTTACGCCCGGAAACAGCACAAGGTATTTTTGTAAACTATTTAAACGTGCAAAAATCTGCAAGAATGAAACTGCCATTTGGGATTGCCCAAATTGGCAAAGCCTTTAGAAACGAAATTATTGCCCGCCAGTTTATTTTTAGAATGCGTGAGTTTGAGCAAATGGAAATGCAGTTTTTTGTAAAACCAGGTGATGAACTCGACTGGTACGAAAAATGGAAAGAAAAACGAATGAAATGGCATAAGGCTCTTGGCTTAGGCGAAAACAGCTACCGTTTTCACAATCATTTAAACTTGGCGCATTACGCCAATGCTGCGGCCGATATTGAATATGATTTTCCTATGGGATTTAAAGAGCTGGAAGGTATTCACTCAAGAACCGATTTTGATTTAACCGCCCACGAAAACCATTCTGGTAAAAAATTACAATTCTTCGATCCGCAAGAAAACAAAAACTATGTGCCTTTTGTGGTAGAAACATCTATTGGTCTCGATCGAATGTTTTTGGCCGTGCTTTCAGCAGCTTATAATGAAGAAACCTTGGAAGATGGGTCAGAACGGATAGTACTGAACATTCCTCCTGCTTTAGCACCAACTAAAGTAGCGGTATTGCCATTAACCAAAAAAGATGGTTTGCCCGAAAAAGCACGTGAGCTAATCGATGAGTTAAAATTTGATTTCACAGCTCAATACGATGAAAAAGATGCCATTGGCAAGCGTTACCGCAGACAAGATGCCATTGGCACACCATACTGCGTTACAATTGACCACCAAACGTTGGAAGATAATACAGTAACCATTCGAGACCGTGACAGTATGGAGCAAGTGAGGGTAGCTATAGGAGAGGTTAGAGTAACGCTTGAAAAAAGCACTTCGCTAACGGAGCTTTTACGTAAAAACTAATTGCCCAGCGTGGTGATTTTTTATGTTTTTATAATTGTGTCAGTAGTTATTCTGGCTCATAAGTTTTATGGGTTAGACGGGCTTTTAGTAAAGTGGAGATCAAAAAGAGCACTTCACATTCATTATAAAGAGCCTATTGAAAAGTATAACAGGTTCTACCAAAAACTGCCCGATAAAAGCAAAGTTATATTTGAACAAAAGGTTAACTATTTTCTTCTCACCAAGGAATTTATCCCTAGAAATATAGACGAGGTAACGGATGAAATGAAAGCCTTAATTTCTGCCACGGCAGTGCAGCTAACTTTCGGGCTACCTGATATTACGCTCAAGCATTTCGATAAAATACTTATTTATCCCAATGATTATTACTCCACCATTAACCGGCAATATCATAAAGGAGAGGTTAACCCCCGTTACAAATCCATTGTACTTAGTTGGCAACATTTTGTAGAGGGTTTTGCCAACCCCACTGATGGTATGAATTTAGGCCTGCACGAAATGGCGCATGCCTTAAAGCTCGAAAACCTAATTCAAAATGAAGAATATGCCTTTTTCGACAGAGCAGAATTGGAGAAATGGCAAGCCTTAGCCAAGGCCGAAATGAGCAAGATTAAAAATGCCCGCCTGCCAGACGGGCAGGGAGGAGAAACTATTTACAGGCAATATGCTTCGGTAAACGAAGATGAGTTTTTTGCGGTAAGCATTGAGCTATACTTTGAGCAACCACACAAACTATTCGATTATAGCCCTGAACTATATAAAACACTCTCTAATTTACTAAGGCAGGATATTAAGCGGCTGTTTGATAAAAGCCCTAGTGTCAAGTCAAGCATACTTTAGCCGAACCAAGCTTTGACTTAACACTGGTTCATAAGGGTATTACATGCTTGTCCTTGAATTTATATTATCTTAGGATTTATTTCGTTTAATTAGTACTCTTCTCAAATTTTAACAAAGTGAAAAAAGGAGGCTTCGTAATTTTAGTTTATAGTATAATTGGAACATTAGTTGGCTGTTTAAACTGCCCCGAAGTTCCTTATCCTTATTATGATTTTAAAGGTATTTCTTTAGAATATCAAAACGAGACAATCATCACGAACCAACCTTTTGTGATGAGTATAAATGAATCGCTTATTGAAAATGTTGCCAAATTAAATATTGGTTTTTTTACATCATCCTTGGCGATTGAAAAATGTACGGAAAATGGGGAACTTGGAAGAAAATATTATATCACTAATATTCAAGTAGTAAGCAATAACGATTGGGATAGCGAACACCCTGCAGGAAGCCTTTTAAATGATATTGTACTATATGAAACAATAACCAGATCAAATACAGGAGCTATAAATGGATCAGTTTATTCAAAAACTTTATCTGAAATGAATTTTTTTCCAAATGATGTTGGTGAAATAAATTTAAAGTTTGGAACACCTCCACTCAGCAAAACACACGAGTTTACCATATTAGCAATTAAATCTAATAAGGATAGCTTATCCGCAACAACTCAAAATATTGTATGGAAATAGATGCCATTATCACTTGTTTCAATCTAAGCCTAAACACGTATTATTCACAATCTCAAATTCTCCTATCTTTGCAGCCTAAATTTTTCTATTAGATGCGTATTTGGTTTAAAGCGATACTAATAACTGCAAGCATTGCTGCCGTTATTCTATTTTTTGATACCTATTGGTTTGTAGATAAACATTTTGAGTCTGTCAATGAGCATGAAATTGCCCTTGCTAATCAAGCAACACCAGAAATAGGAAGCATTAAATTGCTAAAAGACAGTTTGTTTGTATCAACAAATTCCGAAAATTATTCTAACTTTGCGCTCCGGTTATCGTCCTCCTATGTTAAAGCAGGGCAGTACGATAGTGCAGCTAGCTATAAAGAGCTGATTGCCAACCGTTTTCCGAACGAGGAAAATTGGAAAAGTGCCGGATTGATGTATTATAAAGCATTTAAAAACGCTTCTGGAGAACAAGAAGAACAGCAAATGGCCTTGAAAGCCATCGCTTGTTTAGAGAAAGTTGAACCCATTTCATTATCAGAAAAAGGAAAATTGGCTCTGGCCAACCTTTATTATTCGTATAATAAAGCACATAAAGCTACTCAATTACTCCAAGAAATATTAACTGTTGATGCTGCTAACCAAGAAGCCTTATATAACTTAGGTATTCACTTTTTTCAAGGCAATAATTTTGAAAAAGCTGCTGAGTATTTAAGCAAATTGGTTCAATCAGACAGCACTCACATAAATGGAATGTATTATTTGGCCATTGCCAATATAAAAACAGGCAATACCAAAGAGGGCAAAATGCTTTTTGAAAGATTGAAACTATTAGAAATCCCTGCAGAGGTAGAAGCCAATGTGGATGATTATCTGAATGAAATTAAATAAATTATAAACAACAGTTGGTGTTTCACGATGAACCATCAGCAGAAAACAACAAAATTATGCCTTGCGGTAAAAAAAGAAAAAGACATAAGATTTCTACTCACAAACGTAAAAAGCGTTTAAGAAAAAACAGACATAAGAAGAAGTAGAGTATCGTAGCAATTTGCTACAAACGTATTCGCTCTGTAGCTAACCCTTTGGGCTGTACTGCAGAGCGTTTATTGGTTTAATAAAATTAACATAAACGACTATTATTTTGAGTAATGAGTTAGTAATTAGTGCTACTCAAACTGGAAGTCGGATTGCCTTATTAAAGGACAAAGGATTATTAGAATACCATCGAGAAGACGACAGTCGTCAATTTACAGTAGGTGAAATATACTTAGGAACTGTAAAAAAAGTGGTTGCGGGATTAAATGCCGCTTTCATTGATGTTGGTTACGAAAAAGATGCGTTTCTTCATTACCTCGATTTAGGACCTAAAGTACAATCGTTAAACAAGTACACAAAACAGGTTCAGAGTAGAAATGCAAAGCCCGAATTGGGCGGTTTCAAAATCTTACCCGACATTAATAAACACGGTAAAATTTCTGAGGTTTTAACACGAAACCAAAAAATCCTTGTTCAGGTTGTAAAAGAACCTATATCTACCAAAGGCCCCCGACTCTCCTGTGAGCTATCACTAGCAGGAAGATACATTGTGCTTGTTCCCTTTTCGAAGGCAGTAAGCATATCTAAAAAAATTAGCAATAGCGATGAGCGAAAACGCTTAATGCGCTTAATGAACTCGATTACGCCCGAAAATTTTGGGGTAATTATTAGAACCGTTGCCGAAGGTAAATCTGTTGCCGACCTCCACACCGACCTTGATATTTTGGTACAAAAGTGGAAAGCGGGAATGGAACTGCTAAAAACCGCTAAACCACGTGATGTAATTGTAAGCGAAATCAGTAAGACTTCTTCTATTTTAAGAGACGTTTTAAACGAGAGTTTCGATAAAATTACGGTGGACGATAAGGGTATGTTTGATGAAATTCAAACATATATCAGGCAAATTGCCCCCAACAAAGAAGGCATTGTAAAATACTATAATGGAAAGGTCAAACTTTTTGAATCACTTGGGTTAGAGAAGCAGATTAAGCTCATGTTTGGCCGATCGGTAAGCATTAAAGGCGGTGGTTATTTAATAATTGAACACACCGAAGCGCTACACGTAATTGATGTTAATAGTGGCAATAAGAGCAACCGTGAGGTTGACCAGGAAGCTACTGCCCTTGCAGTAAATTTGGAAGCTGCGGCAGAAGTAGCACGTCAACTACGCCTGCGCGATATGGGCGGTATTATCGTGGTTGATTTTATCGATTTACGTAGGGTTGAAAACCGAAGGTTGCTTCAACAAAAAATGAAAGAAGAAATGGATGGAGACCGATCCAAATACACCATTTTGCCTCTTTCTAAATTTGGGTTGATGCAAATTACCCGTCAAAGGGTACGACCAGAAGTAGATATTAAAACCGCTGAAAGTTGCCCAACGTGTAACGGTACAGGTACCATCACTGCGTCCATTAATATTTCTGACCAAATTGAAGATGCACTCGCAAATTTACTGGAAAACCAGAATGAGCAAGGATTATCATTGGTGCTTCACCCTTATTTATATAGCTATTTTACTAAAGGTATTTTTTCTATCCGTTTTAGCTGGTGGAGAAAATTTGGTAAGTGGGTAAAAATTATCGAAGATTCTTCGTTAGCAGTTACAGAATATCAGTTCTTAAATTCGATGAAGGAAGAAATTAAGTTGGAGTAAAAAAACTTTGACTAGTGGCCTAAAATACACTAACGTCATTCTGAACGAAGTGAAGAATCTCATATCTTTAATGCATTGATCATAGAGATTCTTCACTTCGTTCAGAATGACGTGCTACTTTTCAAGCTTTTTTCAAACATTCCAGAACTTGTTTCAGGGTTTCTAAACATTTACATAGTTTCTAAAATAATTCAGAATGACATTCCTCTAATATACTTTTACAGAATTATGAAAAACTATTCCGTCTTAATTCTATTAGCCTTTGGCTTGGCTTGCACCCCAGATAGCAACTGTATTGAAGCTCCGGAACTAGAGGAAGCCGATAAGGTAAGTGTTAATATAGAGCGATTAGAGGAAGAGTTATTCAGTTTAAGCTCTGTGCAAGAAGTAGAGTTTTTTATCACTTCCCACCCTGTGATGGCCGATGAGTTTTTAGGTCGCCAACAATACCCTTCTGATTCCATTTTAGCAATGGAACTTTACAAACGAATTAAAAATCCTTATGTAGATACGCTGTATAACGAAACCATTGCAGCTTATGGAGATTTTAGTGATTTGCAACAGGAGTTTGAAGAAGCCTTCAGCTATATAAAACATTATTACCCAAGCTTTGTGGCACCACAAATAAAAACGATGATTACTGGTTTCGGCAGTAGCGAAATGTATGTGGGGAAAGACCAGATAATTATTGGACTCGAATATTATTTGGGCAAAGGGGCTAAATATCAACCTCCGGGTGTGCCTCAGTATATTTTGCCTCGCTATGACAAAGCCTACATTGTGCCAGCAGTAATGCTTTTATATGCCAACAACTTTTTAAAAGAAGACCCCAGTGACCAAACCATGTTAGCTGATATGATTTATTACGGCAAAAAATTCTACTTTGCTAAGCAAATGATGCCTTGCGCTCCCGACTCTTTATTGGTTTGGTATAGTGGCCAAGAGCTTATTGATGTAGAAGAAAACAAAGATGTTATTTGGTATCATTTCCTCAATAACGAACTGCTGTATAACACCAATCATTTCGATAAGCAAAAATATATGGATGAACGACCCAACGTTGCAGAAATTGGGGAGAAGTGCCCAGGAAGAGTAGGCTCTTGGGTAGGTTGGGATATTACCAACACCTATATGAAAAATAACCCTTCTGTGAGTTTGCAAGAGCTAATGGCCAACCCAAGTGCCAAAGACATTCTTACTAAATCGAAGTATAAGGTATTTTAGACCTGTAGTGAATATTTTCTTATGGCAAAAATTCAGGTGTTTCTGCTGTATTTTTTTACTCAGAATGTTTATTAATTTTTGGTACACGTTCGTCCACATTTAATCAAAATGCAAAAAACAAGATAATCTAAATTATTAGCCTCTTATTACCAAGAATACCATATACCCAACATAGGCTAAAAAGAACCAAAAGCCTTCCCATCGGCTAATAATCGTTCGTTTACCAACAATAACAGCCAATATAAGCATGGTACTTGCGATAATAATCATAAAAATATCGGAGTTACTCACCACTTCAAAAGCCAAGGGTTTTATAGTGGCACTAAGCCCTAAAATCCATAATAAATTAAAAATATTAGACCCCACAGCATTACCCACGGCAATGTCTGTATTGTTTTTGCGTACTGCAATAATAGAGGTAACAAGTTCTGGCAAGGAAGTACCTATGGCCACAATTGTTAGCCCTATAAATGACTGGCTCATACCAAATATGGTTGCTAAATGAATAGCACCATCTACCACCCACTGTCCGCCAAAAAACAATCCAACCATTCCAATTAATATATAAATAACCGATTTGCCTGTTGACATCACAACAATATCAGAAGTTTCGCTAATTTCTTCCTTATTTTGCCTTGCAACTACATACACATAGGCCAAAAACATAAAAAAGAAAAAGAGGAGAACAATCCCATCATATCGAGATATAAGCAAGCCATCGGCTGGATCTGCCTCATTAAAAATGGTTGCATTGGCTAAAAACCCAACCAAAAGGGTAGCAATTAACGAAAAGGGTATTTCGCTAAAATAGGTGTTTTTTGTAATAGGAAGAGGCCTTATTATAGCAGCAATACCTAGAATTAATAATATATTGGCAATATTACTACCCAATACATTACCAATAGCTAATTGCGAGCTACCGCTAAAACTAGCCACTAGATTTACCAAAAGCTCGGGCAAAGAGGTACCAAAAGAAACAATGGTAAGCCCGATAATAATATTAGATAAATTGAGCCTTTTCCCAATAGAGGAAGCCCCGTCAACCAACAAATCAGCTCCTTTAATTAAAATAACGAAGCCGACCACAAATAATATGTAGATCATCATAACTAAATAGAAAAAAGAGTTTTAACAAGCCTCTTTAATAGGTGGTTAACGCATTTAAGTGGTAACCATTTGCAATAATACTTCTCCTCCAATGAAAATTGAATAATATCAAGTTAAATTTTACTACAAATTACAATTTTGGGGAAATTTTTGTTGTCTCTAACACCAAAAAGATAGGTTGTTCCTCCTTGTTTTAGTCCAAGTCTTTTTCGAACGACCTCAGCCGTATCAGGAAAATTTCGAATGGCAATATTTGCTTGATTCGATGCTAGGTGTAATCGAACTTCTCTTTTATCATATTTTAACACCTTTTCAACCAGAAACTTTCGCCCCAAAAACTTTTTATTCAGTTGTAATGAAGTATAAAGATTTGTATTCCTATTCAATTTTGAAAGGTTGAACTTAGTTGCTAGCTCGTCCGATTTGCCAGATTTTAAAATAGTAGCATTAGGCTCGTACAAAAAAGAAGAAATACTTGACAAGGGAACTTCTACGTTAGATATATAATTTGCAGTAAATTTATAATGGAGACCCAAATCAATACTTGTGATAGCAATATGCTCAAAAACTTTTTGCTCTTGAATAAAAAGAAGTTCTTTAACTTCATTTTTTATGCCAACCACTTGTACTTCTGAAACATTCTGTAGCTGTACAATTCCTTTAGCAATATCTAACATTGGGGAAGCCTTAACAATAACTTTAGTCGCTTTTTGTAGTAAAACAACTTGTAGCGAAAGAATATTAGGGGAACAATCCTCTAAAAGAAACAACTTTTTGTGCTGATCTCTACGAGCGGGGTCAATATAAATTAAATCTACTTTATTACTAAATTGAGAGATAAAGTCCTCGCTCTTCCCATTAAATACCTCAATGTTTTCTACTCCTAGTATTTTAAAATTATGAGCGGCTATTTCTGCTAAATCTTTATTAAAATCAACATAGATAACTCGTTGAAATTTTTTGGACAGATAATAAGTATCTACCCCCGCCCCTCCTGTTAAATCAATCGCTAACCCTCCTTGCACAAGGCTCGACTTGTATTTAGCGGCAAGCTCAGAAGAGCATTGCTCCATCGATAACAAAGGAGGAAAAATCACCCCTTCTGTATTAAACCATTGTGGAAGCTTTATTTTTGCTTTTTGTCGTGCTCTCAATTGATCGACCACCAATTCCATTGGAATATGAGGATATTTCGACTTATTAAACAGAAGACGATCAAAATCAGTGGGTTTGAGCGTACTCTTTTCCTGCTCTTTAATAAATTCTACTACTTGAGGTAGCAGCAGTTTACTAAGCATGAACCAATAAGTTGGCAATTAAGTGTTCTGCTATTTGAACTGCATTTGTAGCAGCACCTTTTCTAAGATTATCAGCCACTATCCACATATTTAAAGTGTTTGGCTGTGTTTCATCTCTACGAATACGGCCTACAAAAACCTCATCTTTACCATGTGCATATAACGGCATCGGGTATTCGTTATTGGCAGGGTTGTCTTGTACAATAATCCCACTGGTATCAGCTAACAGCTCCTTCACTTTAGCAATCTCAAAATCGCTTTCAAATTCCACATTTACGGCTTCTGCATGCCCTCCAACTACTGGTAAACGAACGGCAGTGGCCGTTACCAACACTGAGTCATCACCAAAAATTTTCTTGGTTTCATTTACCATTTTCATTTCCTCTTTGGTGTAATCATTTTCCATAAATACATCAATATGAGGAATTACATTTTTATCAATTGGGTATGGGTACACCATTTCGCCTTTAATCCCTTGGCGTTCATTATTCATTTGGTCAACAGCAGCTTTACCTGTACCAGTTACCGATTGATAAGTAGAAACCACCACTCGTTTAACTTTATACGCTTGGTGTAATGGAGCGAGTGCCAACACCATTTGAATAGTTGAGCAATTAGGGTTCGCAATT
>JAMOMJ010000260.1 GCA_027067135.1 Cyclobacteriaceae bacterium | reverse complement strand
AGAGGGGTTTGATTTAAAGATGCACCGGCAATTCGCATAGCAATGTTTTCTAATCTTCTAAAATAGCTTCATAAGCTCTACGAGCAGCAGATTGCTCTGCTTTCTTTTTATTAGTACCATGTCCTTTTACGATGAACTCGTTTTCAATAAAGATAGAGACTTCAAATTCTTTATAGTTCCCTTTTTCAACTACATTTTCAGTTTCAAACCGAACTTCTTTGCCATTTTTTTGGCTCCATTCAATTATCTGACTTTTGTAATTGGTGTTTTCACTTATAATTTTATCTATATTAAAATTAGGTTCTACGAGTTTGTGTAGTATAAAATGTTTACACACCTCAAAGCCATGGTCTAAATAAATAGCTCCAATTAAGGCTTCCATAATATCGCCATAAATAGATTTATGACGATGAAGGCCATTCTTTTTATCAATTATAATAATTTTTTCGAGACCTAGTTTTCGTCCAAGTTGATTTAAGGACTCTCTGTTAACTAATCTTGAGCGAATTTCGGTTAAAAAACCTTCGTCTTTGTAAGGGTATTTTTTATAAAGGTATTCAGCAATAATAGCTCCCAGATAGGCATCGCCCAAATATTCTAAACGCTCATACGACTCTTTTCGCCCATATTTATCAGGCTCAGAAGAGGAGGAATGCTTAATAGCTAATTTATATAGCTTTAATGTAATTGGTTTTTTACCAGTAATCGATTCAATTACTGATCTGAGAGTTTTATCATCGGAGGAGTAAACTTGAAATAGGTTCAGGGCTCGCCTAAATGCCTTGTTCACTACTCATTCAATTTTTTAAACACCAATGATGCGTTATGACCACCAAATCCAAACGTGTTACTAATTGCAACATTAATTTCTCTCGCTTGAGCTTTGTTTAATGTGAAATTAATTTTTGGATCTAGACCCTCATCATCTGTTTCGTGATTAATGGTAGGTGGTACCAACGAGTTTTCAATAGCTTTAATAGCTGCAATTGACTCTATGGCGCCAGCAGCACCTAACAAATGGCCTGTCATTGATTTTGTAGAACTTACATTTAATTGATAGGCGTGCTCTCCAAACACATCTTTAATGGCTAATACTTCACTAATATCTCCTAAAGGAGTGGACGTGCCATGTACATTAATGTAATCTACTTCTGTAGGGTTAATGTTTGCATCACGAAGGGCATTTTTCATTACTGCTTTTGCCCCTTTACCTTCTGGGTGAGGAGCTGTTATATGATGAGCATCTGCAGACATCCCGCCTCCAATTACTTCAGCATAAATGTTAGCACCACGTGCTTTAGCATGTTCATATTCTTCCAAAATCAGGGCTCCAGCACCTTCGCCTAAAACAAAACCATCTCGGTTTTTATCAAATGGGCGAGAAGCGGTTTGTGGAGAATCGTTTCTTTCAGAAAGTGCTTTCATCGAACTAAAACCACCCATACCCGATTCGTTTACGGCTGCTTCGGAACCACCAGTAACGGCAATGTCCATATGGCCTAAGCGAATATAATTAAGTGAATCAATAATGGCATTAGTGCCAGAAGCACAGGCCGAAACCGTTACAAAATTAGGGCCTCTAAACCCATATTTAATAGAAATATACCCTGCAGCAATATCTGCAATCATTTTAGGAATAAAGAAAGGGTTAAACCTAGGGTTTTTGCCCCCTTCTACAAAATTTGTTACTTCGTTTTGAAAAGTAC
>JAMOMJ010000259.1 GCA_027067135.1 Cyclobacteriaceae bacterium | reverse complement strand
TTAGAGGTTTTCCTATTCTAGCCATACCGCAAAGATACAACTTTTATTGTTATTAGTTCGCTTTATTGGAATTCTTTACACTAGGTACAAAGGTGCAAAAAAGTCATCGGCAAATAGGTACAGGTAGTTGTACTTATTTTGCCGAATCATTATATTTGATTTATGGAAATTACAACTTATACTACTTTTAGACAGAAACTTAGTAATTATATGAACTTGGTGAGCGAGTCTAATTTGCCTTTATACGTAACTAGGCAGGGAAAAGAAGATATGGTTATGCTTTCTAAATCGGATTATGAAGGGATGCAGGAAACACTATTTTTAATGAGCAACCCTAAAAATGCCAAGAGATTGATTGATAGTATTGAAGAGTTTGAAAGAGGAGAAGGACAAGTGAGAGAACTCATTGACTGATGGATATTATTTTTCAAACCAATGCATGGTTAGATTATACCTGTTGGCAAAAAACGGATAGACAGATTCTGAAAAAGATTAATGAGTTAATCAGAGATTGTCAACGCTCTTCGTATGAAGGAATTGGTAAACCAGAAAAATTAAAACAGAATCTTTCGGGTTGGTGGTCGAGAAGGATAAATTTAGAGCACCGTTTGGTGTACAGAGTACACAATAACAAAATTGTTATTGCTCAATGCAGGAAGCACTATTGGTGAGAAACATGTTTTAAAGTATAAAAAAGCCTTTCTAATAAATCAGAAAGGCTTTTTTTGGGGTTGTGACTGCGAAAGGATTCTAGAAAAGCCAGTTCTGGTACTAGTAAAGGTATTATTATTTTTTGTGTAACAAATATGTGATTAATTTACCTCTTGAGTAGGGTTTAGTCTAGTTTATTTGCTAGTACTTTTTTTGGCATGGCACTTAGAAACCCTTTTAATAATAATTGTTTTTTTACTGCCAATTTTAAAGCCTTAGATAAATTCCCTCCTTCATAAAAGAGTTTATTCCCAGCGCAGCCTCTTACGTGGTTTTCTCTTAATTCTAAGTAGAAATTATTTTTTAGGTACTTTACTTTAATTTGCTCGTTCTTTATCTGAGTATCGAAGTTATTCCCCCATTTGTGTTGGATGTACTTTATGAATTCATTATACTCTTTTTGCCAACCAGTGGGATAGGGATTTATTAGAGTAACCGGCTTAATGCCAAGGTGCTGCTGAAACAATCTTATAAGTGGCAAAGTAAGAGGTTTTTCATAATTGAGAAGTTTGCTGATATACCCTTTACTTGCAATTACGCCTTCTAAATCTTTTTGTGTTAACCCCTTGTAAGCCAATTTAAGTTTAATTACTTCAATGGGGTCTGCTTCAATAGGGTGTTCCTTGTTTTCATAGGCTTCTACCAAAGTAGAAAGAATATCCAGTTCATCGTACTCAGCAGTATTTTCTTTAGCAGTTTCTGCAAGTTCAAAAATCCTATTTAAAGCTAAATTATAGCTGTTTTCGTTATTTACTGGAGCTAGTTTCATTTCTTATATTTAAACAGTTTTTGCATCTATCTTATCATAATCTTTGTGCCAGCCAACCCAGCGGCAAAATATTCTTCCCATGGAGAATCTAATAATCACAATTACTCTTATATTGTTTCCTTTAACATCAATCACATACCTGTTATTACCAATTGTATCGCAGTTAGAAGACCCAAATTCTGATTCCATATCATGTGGAGTTTTCCAGTTGGCATCTTCACAAATTTTGAAAAATGCTTTTAAGGAGCCTTCTGCAATAGCGTTTTTATTCCAAAACGCTTCTAGCGGCTTTCTTGATACGAAATGCAATACATTATTATTTAATTATACGATGCAAATATAATATAAGTTTCCTAAAAGGAAACTGAATTCTGATTAATGTATAAACTATTGCGAGCAAAATTATTCTTGTTCAATCTCTTTACCAGTCTCATTATAATAGGGAAATCCAAATGAATTAAATAGGTTGCTCACCTCAAGGGGTGTAAATAATCGAATGTTTTTATTTATAAGGGCGGTAGGCAGGGAGTTTACTAGCGTAATCGAGTATTTTTTTGACGAACGTAACGAAGATAGCGAACTTTATAGACCAGACTCTAATTAGAGCCTGTCTATAAATGGTTAACAAATTATGTATCAGTAAGTTGTGTTGAATATTCAGAATTTATCTTATTTTAGTAAGAAAAGAATCCTATG
>JAMOMJ010000258.1 GCA_027067135.1 Cyclobacteriaceae bacterium | reverse complement strand
AGGAACTGTACCCAAGAAAGAAAACCATTCATGAATATGAAATACTGTTAGACGCACATGATAAAACAGGTAATGCCGTAGTTGATGTAGCATTAGGGCAACTAAGACATATTATCAATGCTTGTGTGAAAGAGTTAGGTACTCCCACAGAAATCATTGTAGAAGTTGCAAGAGATTTAGGAAAAGGACCAGCCGCTAGAAATGATATTGAGAAAAAACAGCGTAAATTTGAAGCTATCAGAAAAAAGGCGAAAGAAGAACTCGAGGCTCATGGTATAGCATCAACTAATACTAATATTTTAAAATACCGCTTATGGGAAGATCAAGGTAGAAAGTGTCCTTACTGCACTAATTCTTACATTGGTGTTGAGCAATTAGCTAATGGTTCTGTAAATTTTGAACACATTATTCCGAGAAGCCAAAGTAAAGTTGGTCGTAAATATAATGAAATTGTATTAGCTCATCGTAGTTGCAATGATTTAAAAGGAAATAGCCTGCCTCTACTTTCTCCTTTAGCTAATGATTCCCATGCTAAAGGAGCTATTGCTGAAATGGCAGAACGCCTGTACAAAAAAGGTCATAAAAGAAAAGCAATGCTACTTCGCCTTGATGATCCAACACTTGTTGAAGAAGACGATGTACTAACAAATTTTTCATCATGGCGAATACAAGATACTGCATGGATGGCAAAACTTGCCCACCAATGGTTAGTTTCTATTGTCGAAAAACCTTCACACGTTTATATCACTAAAGGTAGCATAACCAGTATGATGCGTTGGCAACTGGGTTTAGAAACCGTTATTCCAGAACTGCGTTTTGAAGAAGGTTTACGCATTTTTGATAAAAATAAAAATTCAATAGATGAAGAAACTTATAAAAAATGGAAATATGTTTTTGAAGGCCACCCTCACTCACATCGAATATCTATAAATGAAATCCCCCAGTTAGATAAACGTATTGATCATAGGCATCACTTAATTGATGCGTTGAGCATTGCATTGTGTGATAGAAGAATTACTCAAAGAGCGACAAAAAACTTTAAAATTGAACATGAGAAAGAACTAAAGAAAAATAGGGTATTAAAGCCAGGGACAATAAAAAGAATGATGCGTGAAGCAGCAATGAAATCTATTAACAGCCCAATTGGTTGGAGAGACCAAGCATTAAAAGCTTTTTCTGAAGAGGTTTGCCAATTACATCACCGCCCAGATCATTATCTTAATAAGCGTTTTTATAAAGATACCGCTTATGGAAAAGTTATTGAGGATGAAAAAGCTCGGCTGATTATCCGTAAACCACTGAGAGACTTATCTGATAAAAATGCAGATAAAGTAAGAATAAATTTAAATTCAATTGTAAGTGATGTAACAAAAAATCATCTTTTAAATGAGTTTAATCAGAGAATAACAAACGGTATGACTGTAGAAAGCGCACTCACTCACCCACCTATTATGCAAGCTATGTATGGTGAGGAAAAACCAATACTACGAGTTAAATGCTACTTTGATTTAGGGGCTGATGATGCACGGAAAATTGAATTTAACGGAATTAGGCAAGCTGGTTTTAAACACCTTATATCTGATGGTAATGCTTACTTAAAAGTAATAATTAATGATGATGGTGAAATAGATAAAGAACAAAGCCATCCAGTTGCACTCATTGATGCTATCAATGCACAAGTGAAGCCCGCGAGTAATGAAATGAGATTTTATAAAGGAGATACTGTTAAACATCTAGTAAGTCAAAAACGATATGTTATTAAACAAATAAAGGCTATGAGTGGTGGCACATTAGTACTGATTCCTGTAATGGAAACTAGACCTGTAAAACAGTTGTCTGCCAAAGATGGTTTGAAAAATATCAGCCTTACTAAGTTAATTAGCTTGGTTATTGAAGAGAGGCATTATGTCAGACAACCGTATTCTACTGATTGAAAATTCTGCCTATCTTTCTATAGATTTAGGCCGATTAAAAATAAAAAGAAAAGAGCAACCAGATCATTTTATAGCAGCACGAGACATTGCCGTACTCGTTATTCACCATCCTGCTGTCATTCTTACCCAACGAGTTATATCTGAGCTAGCAGAATCAAATACCATAACAATTTTCACTGATAAAAAACATCAACCTACAGCAGTATGCTTTCCTATCATTGGTAGTACACAAACCGTTCCCC
>JAMOMJ010000257.1 GCA_027067135.1 Cyclobacteriaceae bacterium | reverse complement strand
GCTGACCAAACAAGTATTACCTTGGGTCAGACGGTGTCCTATAGCGATAATTCAAAAGGAAGTCCTATCAGTTGGGAATGGGAATTTGAAGGAGGAACACCAACTACTTCCACCGAACAAAACCCTAGTGTGGTTTATGAAAATATTGGCGTGTTTGATGTAAAATTAAAATCTAAAAATACATCTAATTCTAGTGAATTGTTGATTAGCAATTATATCAATGTTAACTATAGTCCAGATTCTTTAATAAATGTTAAGTTTTCTGCTGATACAACGCATATATACCTTGGACAAGAAGTTGTATTTTCGGATTCTTCTTTAGGAAATCCCTCTAGTTGGGAATGGGAGTTTGAAGGGGGAACTCCTTCAAACTCTAACGAACAGAACCCAACAGTCACTTTCGAAAATGAAGGAGTTTATGATATTAAGTTAAGAGCAAGCAATACCATTGGGACAGGTGAATTATTGATTTCTAAATATATACATGTTAGTATAAAACCGGATTCTATTGTTATAGCTAATTTTAGCTCAAGCTTGAGCCAAACATATCCTGGTAATCCAGTATCGTTTTCGGATATATCAAAAGGTGAGCCTACGAGTTGGGAATGGAGATTTGAAGGAGGAACTCCATCTACATCCACCGAGCAAAACCCTGTCATAACGTATGCGAATGAGGGAGTCTTTAACGTGATATTAAAAGCTTCTAATAATGACCATTCAGATGCAATTGCAAAAAATAATTACATTGGAATTAGTAGTGCGTTGTCAAGTGGGCTGATCGCACATTATAAACTAGATGGGAATGGGGCAGATGCCACAGGTAACCAAATTGACGGTATTTTGGTTGAAAATCCTGTTGTCGTAAATGACCGAAATGCCAACACCAATTCAGCCTTAGAATTTACTTCAGGCAGACAAAGTGTTGAAATAGAAACTGATTACCAACTTAATAACACAGTTTCTGTTTTTAATTGGGTGAAATTAAATGCATTTACTTCTCCTTTAAGTCACTTTATTTTTAATGTAAATGATACTATTAATGTACTCTTAAGAATCCCTGATGGATTTAGAGTGGGTATTAGAGGAACTAATGGAGTGTACCTTGCTACTGGCTATAGTAATTATAATTACTTTGAAGATGGGAATTGGCACTTTATGGGTTTCACTTATGATGGTGCTGATCTTAAACTATATTTAGATGGGAATTTAGTTCAAACGGCCTCTGGAGTAGTAGAATTACCTGAAGTGACAACAAAAGGGTTTATCGGAAATCATTTTACGGAACCACGCACCCCTAATGCAGCCATCGATGAATTACGAGTATATAATAGAGCATTGAGTGCTGCTGAAGTATTAGAGCTTTATAATAACTAACAGTATTTTACCCCCCCCAATACTACTCATTGATTCAAAAATTGGCTTGACTTGATTAGCCTCTGCTTCAATACCGTTTTTATACTTTTTACGGTAACCTAGTTTAATAGCTTCACAAATATAAATCTGGCTATTAAATTTTCAATCTTATAAATTGTATATTTGTTACAGTAAAAAAACAATTCTACTGATGAGACTACTCCCTTGGCAGCAAGAATCAATAAAAAAATCATTTAAAAATCATTTTAAAGGCGGAAAAATTTATCTGTTTGGCAGCAGGGTTAATGACAACCTAAAAGGGGGTGATATCGATTTGTACTTATGCCCCAAAGACAAATCAGGAGATCTTCATCAAAAGAAAATTGCCTTTTTGGTAGAATTGGATAAAACATTAGGCGAACAAAAAATAGATGCAATTATAGCCAAAGATAAAAACCGATTGATAGAACAAGAGGCAATGACAAATGGAGTAATGCTATAATGGAACGTGGAGAAACATTTATTGAAAAACTATATGAGTGCAACCAGCATAAAACAAGATTGCAGGTATCCAAGGATAAATTAAAATCCGAAATGCCTCTTAACTTAGCTGTTTATAGCAATATATCTGATGAGATGCTTAGTTATATTGATCAAATGATTTTTCGTTTTTCAAAACTACAAGACACTCTTGGAGATAGAATTTTCCCTTATTTATTAACATTACTTGAAGAAGAAGTTAAATCTATGCCTTACATAGATCGTTTAAATAGATTGGAGGAGCTTGAAATACTAGTTGCAAATGAGTGGATGATTCTTAGAAAAGAACG
>JAMOMJ010000256.1 GCA_027067135.1 Cyclobacteriaceae bacterium | reverse complement strand
TTCTGCAGCTTGTGAGTCTGGAGCAATGGTGTTTGGAGATGTAAATGACCACGATAGTAAAGTGAGTGAGTTATATAAAGGAAATAGAATGTATCACTTATTGGAACAAGTTGGGACAAAACCTAACGTACAGTACCAAGTGAAAGTGAGAAATATTTAAAGGAATAATAATACTAAGAAATAGCAAATAAAGATATGGCGTCGCATTACGAAGCTCCTATTAGAAAACCCTTAATCACAGGAAACAAATCTTACCACGATGTAACGGTAGATGTTGCTGCTCCTGTAGAGGGAAAAGCCAATAAGTCTTGGTGGATTGTTTTTTCAATTGCCTTAGCTGCCTTTTTATGGGGTATAGGTTGTATCGTATATACCGTTTCTACGGGTATTGGTACTTGGGGATTGAATAAAACCGTTGGCTGGGCCTGGGATATTACCAACTTTGTATGGTGGGTAGGTATTGGTCACGCAGGAACATTAATTTCTGCAGTATTATTACTTTTCCGTCAAAAATGGAGGATGGGTATTAACCGTTCTGCGGAAGCAATGACGATTTTCTCTGTAATCCAAGCAGGGTTATTTCCAATTATACATATGGGTCGTCCTTGGTTGGCGTATTGGGTAGTTCCAATTCCAAATCAATTTGGATCATTATGGGTGAACTTTAATTCACCATTATTATGGGATGTATTTGCAATATCTACGTACCTTTCGGTTTCATTAGTATTCTGGTGGACAGGATTACTTCCGGATTTCGCAATGATTCGTGATAGAGCAGTAACACCATTTACAAAAAGAATTTATAGCATATTGTCATTCGGTTGGAGTGGACGTGCAAAAGACTGGCAACGTTTTGAAGAAGTTTCTTTGGTTCTTGCAGGTTTAGCAACTCCTTTAGTACTTTCAGTACACACTATTGTATCTTTTGATTTTGCTACTTCGGTAATTCCAGGTTGGCATACCACTATCTTCCCACCTTATTTTGTTGCGGGAGCGGTATTCTCTGGTTTTGCAATGGTAAATACCTTACTTATTATTATGAGAAAGGTATCTAACTTAGAAGATTATATTACAATGCAGCACATTGAACTTATGAATATTGTAATTATGATTACAGGTTCTATTGTTGGTGTGGCTTATATTACTGAATTATTTATCGCTTGGTATTCTGGAGTTGAATACGAACAATACGCATTCCTAAATCGTGCAACAGGACCTTATTGGTGGGCATATTGGGCAATGATGACTTGTAATGTATTCTCACCGCAGTTTATGTGGTTCCCGAAATTGAGGCGAAGTATTATGTTCTCATTTATCATATCGATTGTAGTAAATATAGGAATGTGGTTTGAACGTTTCGTAATTATCGTAACATCATTACACAGAGATTACCTTCCATCATCTTGGACGATGTTCTCGCCTACTTTTGTAGACATTGGAACGTTTATAGGAACTATTGGATTCTTCTTTGTATTGTTCTTATTATACGCTAGAAATTTCCCGGTAATTGCACAAGCAGAGGTAAAATCTATTTTGAAATCATCTGGAGCAAACTATAAGAAATTAAGAGCAGAACAAGGAGACGATGCTAAGCATTATGGTGAAGAAGTAGAGTTTTCAACTAAAAATAAAAACAAATAATTATGGCATCTAAAGTTATTCACGCTTTATATAATGACGATGATATCTTATTACAAGCCGTAAAAAAGGTACGTGATGAGCGTTATCATATAGAAGAAATTTATACGCCTTTTCCTGTTCACGGACTAGAAAAAGCAATGGGACTTGCAGATACTCGTATTGCAATTACATCATTTATTTATGGAGTTATTGGATTGGGAGTTTCAATATGGATGATGAATTTTATTATGATTCAAGATTGGCCACAAGATATTGGTGGTAAACCTAGTTTTAGCTATACTGCTAACTCACCTGCATTTGTTCCAATAATGTTTGAACTTACAGTGTTTTTTGCAGCACATTTAATGGTAATTACTTTTTATATGAGAAGTAAATTATGGCCATTCAAAAAAGCCGAAAATCCTGATGTAAGAACTACAGACGACCATTTTTTAATGGAAGTAGATGCAAGTAATAATACAGAAGCGGTTTCAGAATTTATGAAAACCACAGGAGCTGTTGAAGTTAAATTAATTGAAAAGGACGGAGATCACTAATATGAAGAATCTAGTA
>JAMOMJ010000255.1 GCA_027067135.1 Cyclobacteriaceae bacterium | reverse complement strand
ATAAGAAGTTACTTCTGTAGTATTCTCTTCCCTATAGGAAGCTGCTTTAACATAAAGGTTTTTCTGTATTTCATCCATTAAATTCACTACAATTTCAACAACGTCTTCTCTAGCGATGGTTTCTTTAGTTAAAGTATCTCTTCTTGCCAATTCTAAAGAACCGCTCTCTACATCTCTTGGACCTATTGCCAACCTCACAGGTACTCCTTTTAATTCATATTCAGCAAACTTCCAACCTGGTTTATGAGTATCGCGATTATCAAACTTAACACGAATTCCTTTTGCTCTAAGTTCTTTCATCACTTCATTAGCTAATTCACTTACCTTTTCAAATTGTTCATCATTCCTATATATAGGTACGATTACAACTTGATCTGGAGCTAAGTTTGGAGGTAGCACCAATCCTTTATCATCACTATGAGTCATTATCAAGGCACCCATTAATCGGGTAGAAACTCGCCCAAACAAAATCTTGTTTCCCATCTTTTGCAGTAAACTTTACATCAAAAGCCTTAGCAAAATTCTGCCCTAAAAAGTGAGAGGTTCCTGCTTGCAAAGCCTTTCCATCTTGCATTAATGCTTCTATGCAATACGTTTCTAAGGCTCCTGCAAACCGTTCGCTTTCCGTTTTAAAACCTTTAATTACAGGCATCGCCATAAAATTTTCAGCAAATTCCGCATAAATATTTATCATTTGCTCGGTTTCAGCAATAGCTTCATTTTTTGTAGCATGAGCTGTATGTCCTTCTTGCCACAAAAACTCTGTAGTACGCAAAAATAATCTTGTTCGCATTTCCCAACGAACCACATTTGCCCATTGATTAATTAGCAAAGGTAAATCTCTGTAGGACTGAACCCATTTTCTATAGGTATCCCAAATTATAGTTTCAGAAGTTGGCCTAACAATCAACTCTTCTTCTAGTTTCGCATCTGGATCCACCATCACTCCTCCTTTTCCATCATCTTTTAATCTATAATGAGTAACCACAGCACATTCTTTTGCAAAACCATCTACATGACTTGCTTCTTTACTAAAATAGGATTTAGGTATAAATAATGGGAAATATGCATTTTGATGTCCCGTTTCTTTAAACATTCTATCAAGTTCAGCTTGCATCTTTTCCCAAATAGAAAAGCCATAAGGTTTGATAACCATGCAGCCTCTAACACCAGAATTCTCCGCCAAATCAGCATTTACAACTAATTCATTATACCATTTTGAGTAATCCTCACTTCGTTTTGTTAAATTTTTAGCCATATCATTGGGTTTGGCACAAATATTGTATTTGTGTTAAAAAATTTTAGTTCTCGACAAAACTAACTAAATTTATAATGTCCAACAATTAAATTGCTATTGTTATGAAAACCTTTAATACTTTTAAACAAAACATCCTACCATTTTTTCTACTTGGTATCACAGTTCTATTATTTTCATCTTGTGGTACTACTAAAAATGAATACGATGAATCAGATGGAATATATTCATCTAAAAAAAATCAAGTTGTAAATAATGCTGAAGAAGAAGAAACAAAAAACAGCTATTACAAACAATATTTCAAAACCAAGGAATTAACTTATAAAGAAATTCCCGAGGAAGATGCCATTTTAACAGATGTGGAAGCCTACTATACTACAGAAACTTTAGATCAAGATGGTTATGTAGTAGAAGAAAACAATTATAACGAAGGCAACGGTGGCTGGGGAACAAATGCTACCGAGGTTTCTATTAATGTCTATGGTGGATTTGGTTATAATCCTTATTATTACGGAGGATGGGGAATCGGCTTTGGCTGGAGTTACCCAATGTACGGATGGGGATATCCTTATTATGGCTACGGAGGTTACGGATGGGGCTACCCTCATTATGGATGGGGTGGTTATCCTCATTATGGATACGGCGGAGGCTATTATGGAGGAGGTTATTACGGAAACGGCTATTCTTATAACAGAGGAAGAAGAAACACAGATTATTATGCAGGAAGATCTTCTTCATCTAGAGGCTACACTAGTTCAAGAAGAGGTAATAGTAGCAGTACTAATAGAGGTAATTATTCCAAAAGCAGAAAAGGCTCTTATACAAATAGAGAATCTAGTAGACGCTCTAGTTCTTCAAGAATTAACAATGTAAGACGATCCGGAAACGCTACCTATAACAAGTCTTCAAAAAGAACTTCAAGACCTTCAAACACCTACAA
>JAMOMJ010000254.1 GCA_027067135.1 Cyclobacteriaceae bacterium | reverse complement strand
CAGGCTTATTCATTAGATGGTAGATCTGCAGATTTTAATGCTACCCTAAATAGGTTTAAAAATGCAAATCCTGATATAAAAGGACTGGAGGGTGTAGAATTTGATGCCATTCGTGGTTATTATAACGATGGCCTTTATGCCAAGGCCGAAGAAGGATTTAAGGGGTTTATTTCTAATTATCCCGATGACCCAAATTTAGGAGAGGCCAAATTTATATTGGCAGAGTCGCTGTTGAGGCAAGCTAAACTGAAAGAGGCGCTCAAGTTTTATTATGAAGTAGAAAAGGACGACATCTACGATCAGATGTATAAAGTATATGAACGAATTGCTGACCTTGAATATGATGCTAATAAGTTTAATGTAGCCATTCCATATTTTCATCAATTAAGCAGAAATTCCATAAGCAAAAATCAAAAATTAAGAGCCATTAATGGCTTAATGAAATCGCATTATTTCAATAGCAGGTACGACTCAGTACATGTATATGCCAAGCAATTGCTAGAAAGCGATGGAACTCGAAATGAATTTTTAGTATCGGCCAATTTATTTGAAGGCAAAGCTTATTTTGCTATCGGTGATTATGAAAATGCGGAAAAGAGCTTTATTGCCACAACTGAGATTGCAAACGATGAAAACGGGGCAGAAGCTCAATATATGTTAGGAGAAATTAAATACCTTACGAAGCAATACGATGCCTCTAATGAGGTACTGTATATAATCCCTCAGAAGTATGGCAATTATACCGAGTGGCTGGACAAAGCATTCTTATTAATCGCAGATAATTTTGTAGGCAAAGAAGAGTTTTTTCAGGCCAAAGCCACACTCGAGTCAATTATAGAAAATACGACTTCTAACATAACAAAATCGAAAGCAAAACAAAGATTAGCAGACTTGATCTTGCTGGAAAAAGAAAGCAAATTAAGTAACGATACTATTCAGGTAATTATAAAAGACTCCATTCCAGATGAATAAAATTATAGCACTTATATTGGCTTTTTTACCCTTGTTCGGAGTTGCTCAGGTGGATTGGGAAAACCCTAAAGGAGCCATTAAAAGCGAGGAGATTGTTATTGAAAAAGATAAGCAATTGGTATTGCCTACCGTTTCACGGAGGTTTACCTCTATAACGGTGGATCCTTTGGGTATTGATACTGCTGCCATAACGTATGTGCCTAAGAATATTAAAATTGAGCTACCCAAAATGCCTGTTAAGTTAAGGCCTCGAACAATGAAATCTGAGGCACTTGATAAAACATATTGGGGCAATTTTAAGGCAGGTTATGGCAGTTATGTTTCTCCTTATTTTCAAGCCGATGTAGCCTCAAAAAGAAGTGATGAATATGCGGTGGCAGTGCATTTTCGACATTTTTCCTCCAAAAATGGCCCGGTTGATAAAGAGAACTCTGGGCTAAGTAATACAGATGCCTACTTAAGTGGGAAGCTTTTCTTAAATAAAATGACCATTGGGGGGAGTATTGGTGCAAAATTTGATAAATATCATTTGTACGGGTATAATTTAACTGACCCTGTGCCTGATAAATTGGATATTGAGCAAAAATTATCTAACTATTCGGTTGCTCTTAATATAGCTGATAACGATTCTAAAGAGGATTTTTATTATAAACTTAATATGGGTAGTAATATATTTAATGCGAGTAGTTTAAGCTGGAAGGAAAATGACATTAATGCCGATATTAGAACTGATATAAAAGCATCAGATGATATTAAAATAAAAATAGAAGGTGATTTTCACTTAGCTACCCAGGATTACATTACAACTACTAATACAAGGGTATTTTATAAGATAAAACCTGTGGCAACCTATTCAATGAATGCGTTCGATTTTGAAGTAGGAGCAGGTATATACGGTACTAAGGATTCTGTTAATAATTACCAGCAAAAACTTTACATAACTCCGCACCTCGTAGCCAATTATAACTTTTCAACGGGTCAACGGGTTTCTGTTGGAGTAAAAGGCGATGTAGCCTGGCAGTCTGCCAGAACAATGTTTGATAAAAACCCCTACTTAGGAGCTACAACGGTTATCAATAATAACGTAAAACCTATTGAGGTATTTTTAGAAGCCAAAGGCAAACTAGCTCCCAAAGTTGATTTCAGTTTAGGCTATGAGGCTTCTGTTTATAAGGTCTTTGGGCAATTTGTAAATAACGCCACCGACCAAGCTGTATTCGTTATTGATTATCAAGAAGGAAATAATTTAATTCACACCTTAGGAAGCCAATTCGATTTTATTACCTCCAAAAATCTAATGCTCTCGGTATATGGTAAGTACTTAATTTTTAACTTTAAAAATATCGAAAATGCATACCATGTGCCTAAAATGGATTTGGGTCTTAAGGCTAAGTTTAATTTAGAAAATAAGTTTGATGCAGAATTCTCGTTGGCATACCTAGATGGTATTTATGCATTCGAAAACACATCAGGGACTGAGGTGAAATTAAATTCTATTTTAGATATGAACATTTCAACCTCCTACACTATTAATTCTACTTTTTCGGTATTTCTTAAAATGCAAAATATTTTAGGGAACAAGTATCAATACTATTATAATTACCCGAGTAAAGGGTTTCAGGTATTGGCAGGGTTGAGTATTACATTATAAAATCACGATTTAAGGGGATTTTAGTAGTAAAAAGTGCTAAAGGTATGCAAGGGTTTTACTATTCGATTTAGTTTTGCTATTTTTAATTTATTAAAGTAAACCATAATCCCTAAACAATGGACGAAAAGGATCCTAAGGACGAAGAACTAAACCCACAAGGACAAGATGATGCAAATGAAGCTGATGACAGTTTCGGCTTGCCAGATCTTGATTATAAACCTTTAGATGAAGAGTCAAATGATTCGGAGGAAGAATTAACCACCGAAGAAAATACTTATACAGAAGAGGAGGAGGTCGAAGAGGAGGAGCCTCAGGACAGTTATGGGGCAACCTCTGACTATGACGACTCTACTAAATCGGAGGAGGATACTGAAAAGCCAGCCCTTCGTTACCAAATGGAAGAAGAAAGTTCTAATGCGCCTAAAATAATTGGAGGCATAATAGGAGTTCTTGCCTTAGCCGCCATTGTATGGTATTTTGGGTTTTACAGACCTAAGCAGCAAAAGATTGAAGATGAAGCTAAAGCAAAACAGGAAGAATTAGACTATAAAAAAGCTCAAGAAGCGGAGGCTGCTCGTAAAAAGAAAGCGGCTGCAGATGCTGCTGCAGCAGAGCAAGCCAGGGAAGAGGCTCAAGTAGAAGAAACATCAAATGCAGAAGTGCAGATACTAACTGAAAGATCGGGTCGTTACTACATTGTACTCGAGAGTTTTATTGATGAAGACTTTGCAAAAGACTTTGGCAATAAAATTGCTCAGGAAGGTACACCAAGCTTTTTAATTCCTCCATATTCTAAAAAGAAAATGCAAAGAGTAGGAATTGGAGGGTACGAGTCATTGAATGAAGCACAATCTGCTTTAAATGATTTACCTGAAGAGTTTGGGACTGGTAAATGGATTTTGAAATATTGATATGATTTTAGTTCAAATAACTACAACAGTTGCTGTTGATACACTCTCAACAGCAACTGAATCAGGGTCGGTTCAAGTAATCGACCTTTTGTTTAAAGGAGGAATTATGATGATTCCTATCGCCTTACTTTCATTGGTAGCAGTATATGTGTTTGTAGAGCGCATACGTACACTTAAACAAGCATTGGTTACCCCAGAAGGTTTTATGGATAAGGTAAAGTCCTTAGTGACTAACGGTGATGTAAATGGTGCTAAATTGGCCTGTGCTGAGGTAGATACACCTGCTTCTCGTATGATTGAGAAAGGGCTAAGTCGCATAGGACACCCCTTAAAGAATATAGAAGTATCTATTGAAAATGTGGGCAAAATAGAACTTTACAAATTGGAAAGAAATTTACCACTGTTAGCAACGGTATCCGGAGCTGCTCCAATGCTAGGCTTTTTAGGTACGGTAATTGGTATGATACAAGCCTTTATGTCGATTGCTCAAGAAGAAGGTGCTGTGAGTCCCAAACTGCTTTCAGCAGGCATTTATGAGGCTATGGTAACTACTGCTGCTGGTTTACTGGTGGGCATAATTGCGTACTTAGGCTATAACTACTTAGTTACAAGGCTTCAAAAAGCAGTACATACTATGGAGTACTCTTCTATTGAGTTTATCGATTTATTGCAAGAGCCAAAATAAGATGGGATTAGAATCGAAACATAAAATAGATAGTAGCTTTAGTGTATCGTCTATGACGGATATTATCTTTCTACTATTAATATTTTTTATGCTTACTAGTTCGTTTATTACACCTTCTGGTTTACCCGTGAATTTACCATCTACCAAAAAATCGAAAATAGTAATGCAAAAAACCTCGGTAACTATTACCAAGGATTTAAAATATTTTATTAATAACAGAAGGGTAGTAGAGTCTAATTTAGAAAGAGAATTAGCCAGAGAAATAAGTGGGAGTGAAGCCATTATAACGCTTCATGTAGATAAATCTGTTCCTACTGAATACTTAGTAAATGTGGCAGGAATTGCTGCTTCGTTAAATGCGAAAGTGTCGATAGCAACTAAACCGGGTAAATAATGCATCAATCCGATAAAGAAAAGAAGAACAAGCAGATGGGAGCCATCATTTCGGTGGGGTCGCATATTGCCGTGTTTTTACTTTTTTTATTTATGGTAGCTTGGCGTGCTCCTGATCCTCCTTTACCAGAAATAGGTATTGAACTTAACTTTGGGTTGGACGATGCAGGTACTGGTGACGAACAACCTGAACCTTTTACTACACCAGCCGAATCTGATTCTGAAGAGGATGCAGCTCCGGATGGAATGGAAGAAGTGCCAGAAGAAGTAGTGAAAGATCAAACACCTGTGGAAGAGGCTTCAGAACCTGTAACAGACCCGGTAGAATCTACAGAACAGCCTACTGATGAAGTAGTGGAGCAAGTTGAAAATACCCATGAATCTCCTGATGTGGTGGAAAAAACACCCGTTACCGAAGTTAAAAAGGAAGAAGTAAAAGAACCAGAAGTTAAGAAAGAGGAAGCACCTAAATTGCCTCCCGTGTTATACCCAAATAATAAAACAGGTGCTGGAGGTAAAGATGGCGAAGCCAATAAAGCTCAAAATGCTAACCAGGGAGACAAACAAAATGCTGTGGGCGACCAGGGAGATAAAGATGGCACTGTTGACTCCAGAGCCTTATATGGCACTGCCGGAGGCGGAGGAGGTTCCTCCTTGCAAATGAGTGGTTGGATGTGGGATTTTAAGCCTAAGCCCAAAGACACATCCTCGGAGAGTGGAAAACTTGTTTTCCAAGTTGTGATTGACGATAAAGGTAATATTGTTCGGGTAAAAACCGTTGAAAGTAGTGTAAGTCCTACCTTAGAAAAGATTTATAGAGATGAAGTAATGAAACTTACATTTTCTAAAACGGCTGGAACTTCTGTGGCAAGTACTTCAACTGGCACTATCACTTTTGTTATAAAAGCAAGGTAATTATAAGCTCTTTTAATTTATGCCTGTCGATATTACTAATTACATAGCCCAACTTTCTGGTGAGTTGGAAGATAAAGCCTTCGAGGCCTCCGATGCGTTAGGTCGTATAGGTTCACCAGAGGTAGTGTTGGCTATGATTGATCTGTTAAAGCACCCTAATTCTGAATCTAGGTTTATGGCTGCACGCACCTTGGGCTTAGTTAAAAATAATGCTGAAGCATTAGAACCAATGCTCGAAGCCATAAGTGCTAAAGAAAACAGTAATCAAACCGGAGATTTGTTATCCGTGCTCGAAGGTTTTGATATAAGTAGTAAATATGTTGATGTTTTTAAATTTTACCTTTTTGGAAGTTTTAAAACATCTTTAGTGGCAAAAGAGCTGCTAGACTATAAAGAGTTTGATATTACCCCTCGGGTATTAAAAAAAGCAACTAAGCATTGGAACCATTATTCAAATAATGTAAAACAAGATAACGCTTTTATCCTTAAGAAACGAGAAGTGGAAGAAATGCTTTCTGACCTATCAATCTACCTTAATAACCTGAGTTCGGGATAAGGAATAGCTGCCAGCATTCCTTATCCCGAACTCAGGTTATTAGCTAAGAGTTAGATAATACCTTAAATCCGCAAGGGACTTCGTTATGAAAGCTTTAAGATGCTGTTAGTCAGGCATTCGCACAGGTATTTGGAACAGCCTGTCCCGTCTTTTTCGGGAGAAACAATGTTGAATATTGGTGAGTACCAAATGCCGAGCAAATGACTGAATGATAGTATATTAAGGCTTGTAATAGATTTACCTTGCGGATTTAAGGTATTATTACATTAGTTGAACTCCATAAAATAGTACATTACCTCAACAGCATTACTCCTCCGTATTGTTCAATGGTGCCACGGTCTCTAAACGAGCTTGTGTAACGTACTACCCAACTATACTGACCAGCAGGAGCCGGCTCTCCTACAGGTGTATTTCCATCCCATTTAAAATCTTTATCCTGAGAAGTAAAAACGAGTTCTCCCCATCGGTTGTAAATAAATATTTCAAACGTATCAATATACTTATAAAAGAGTCCATAGGTAGTGTTTACACCTCCAGGTCTAAAAGCATTAGGGCCACTTACTACAGGAATACAATCTTCTATGGCTTCTGATTGGTCAAAGGTTACACAACCAAAGCTATTGGTTGCTTCTAATTCATATAATCCACCTGTACTTACTTGTATCGACTGTTCCGTACTGCCTGTACTCCATAAGTAGCTAACAAAGTTAGGCCCTGCATCTAGTACTAATAGGCTATCGTCTGAGCAAAAAACACCTGCACTTGGTAAATCGGTGGGAGTAAGATCGAATAAGGTAACTGTAAACTCTGCTTCTTGAGAACAGGTGTAAGTAGCTCGAACATCATTGGTAATAACTTTATAAACACCTGCATCAAGGTAAATTTCAGAAGATTTGGTTCTGCCATTCCCTTGTCCATTATAAAACCATTCGTACGTTGGGTTGGTAACGCTCCCATTTACATTTGCGGTTAGGGTAAAGGGTTGGCCATTGTTACATAATACACCAGGGGTTGAAATGGATACTGTAAAAGGAGCTGGTATTGGATCGCTGTATATTGCAGGGGTAGAGGAGCAGGTTGGGTTAATGCCGTGGTAGCCCACAACTTCATAGCTACCAGTTTGAGTAATATTTATTGATTGTGTTATTTCTCCCGTATTCCATCTAAACCCAATGGCCGAAAGAGCTCCTGGGTAGCCTTCGTTTGTAACTCTGGCGGTAAGCGTTAATTGGCCATCACATATATTGCCTGTAGTGTCTATGACAACCGTAGGTGGTGGTGTTAATAATACATTAGCTTGTTGTATAACCGGGCATAAATTTAGTGCAGAGGCTCTAAAGTAAACTAAGTTATCACCAGTAGTTGTATAAGGTTGTGTTATGGGGTTAACATCTGACGAAAAATCATTAACAGAGCTCCATTCTAGCACAACACCAGCGGAACTAGATGTTACGGGAATACCAGAATTATTAACCTGATCGAAACGAATACTAGAAGAACAATTTACAATTGGGTTTTGTGTTACTTGCAAATCTGCGTCTAGTGGGCTACTTATGGTAAGTGTTTGTGCAATAGGAGGGTTGGTGCCGTTAATCCAAATAGCTGTACATTGCAAGCCACCATCTTCTTGAATTTCTAGCACGTAATCGCCTGGAGGTAAACCTATTGGGGTAGGGCTGTTAAAAACAAATGAACCATTACCCCCAGGGTTAAAATCTTGGGTATAGACTAACGCAGGGTTGTTAATATCTATAACAGTTGCCCTAAAAGAGCCTATGGCTCCAGTGCCAACATCAAATGTAATTTGGCCATCATTTCTTGCACAGGTAGCGTCAACTGCTGCAGCGGTTGTAATCTCAAATAATGCATCGTCAATTACGGTAATAATAGCAGTTTGCACACAAAGCGAACTTGTATTAGTTAAAGTTAATACATTATTTCCGGCAGGAATATTGGATATTGGGTTTCCAACGCTTGGCCCCGTTAGTGTACCAGATTCATTTGCTATGGTGTAATCAAAAGTGCCTGTAGATGTAATATCAACTGAAATTTGGCCAGAGGCATTTCCACAAGTGGTGGGGGCAGTTTGAATACCCGTAAAAACAGGGGTAGGATTAACAGTTATTATTACCTGATCGGTTACTGTACACGGCCCAAGTGAACCTCCTAAATCAATGGTGGCATCTACTTGAATGGTATAGCTGCCTGCGGTTAAGTTCTGAGCCCCTACATCAAAGAAACGAGTTCCAGGTTGTGAAACTCCGTTTATGCTCCATGAATAAGTATCGGCATTTACTTGAGCATCTAAGGTTAGTGCTCCTCCTTCACAAATGTCTTGGGGTTCGCCTACATCAATGGGTATTGGAGGACCCACAAAAATGGAAGCGGTGATATTGCATTGTGTTAGTCTATTGGTAATAAGTACAGAATAATTTCCTTGTGCAGAAACCGTAATAGCTTGTGTGGTTTCTCCTGTTGACCAAGCAAAATCAAGATCAGCAATGTTGCCCGGAGCATTTATATACGGATCCAAAGTGGTTCCGCCCCCGCATAAAAAGGTGCTTGGAGGTAAGTCTGTTACTTGAGGAGGAGCTGTTATTTCGAAAGAAACCGATGGTAACGCAAACCCAGGGTCTTGTAAGCACCTATTATTTATTTGAACAGAAGCAGTATAGGTGCCTGGCGGGTTCGTTGGGTCTTCTAGGATGGTTAATGAATCCATTAATTGAGTAGAGGTAAAATTATAGGAGGTTCCATCTGGCTTAAATATTTGCCAAATCACCTCATCTATACTAGAAGTAGCATTTACAGATAAATAGATAGTTTGCCCAAAACAAGCCGGGCTTGATACTGAAATGCCTGGACCTGAACCTGAAGTGCCAGTTTGCTGAATAAAATTTGGCAAGCCTAATTGGCTGGTTTTACCTGCAAGTGGGAATGAACTTGGCGTATAAGTAGAAGCTTGAAGAGTATCTCCATTTGGGGAAATCGTTCCTAAACTTCCATTGCCATTTTCTGCTACATAAATTTGACCGTCTGGGCCTGTTTGAATAGCACCAACCTCTAAACCTGGGAGCATAATGGGTGTATTTAGATTGAGGTTATCTAAATAATCAATCCAATATTCCATTATTTGGGAACTTCCTCCATTATTTAACGAAACAAATATTTTAGCACCACTAATCTCAATGCCATAGGCACTGCCAGTAGCTCCATCTGCGGTAAGGTTAGCTCGTTTTAAATTACTCACTTCTCCAGAACTTGCATCAAAATCAAACACATCTAAAAAGTTTGTAATAGTGCCATTATTGTTTTCAACTACGGCTAAAGCTAGGATGGTTCCACCTAGTTTCATATAGCCTTTTCCATTTTCCGCAGCAATAATGCTATAGTCTTCTCCTACGCTGCTAACTACAGCGTTTCCTATGCCTGCTGCTGAAATAGGATAGGCTCTAAAGTTATTATTGCCGTATTCATGTATTACCACCCAATTGGCAGAGGCAGTAACGCGTTCAGTACTTTTATTAAAAAGAACCACGCTTTTTTCAACTACAGCACCCAGTCCGTTATTTTGTTTTAAATCGAAGAGGGAATAGCTAAAATTATAGTCGGGAGAAGAAGGATCAGTATTTTGGGTAGTAAAAATATAGAACAGCGTTTCATCTCCAGGCACAGCAACCGAAACAACTGATTGGGCTGCAGTACCTGTTGCATTTGGAGTGCCTCCTAGGCCAGAATCAATTTGAGTATGAGTCTGATCGAATAGCACATCTCCATCAGTATAGAATATTATTTGTCCGTTTAAATCAGAAACAGCCGTACAACCTTCCATGGCATCCATTTGTCCATCGGTAATGGCGGTGGCTCCTCCGGTAAAATCAATACCTGCCTGATTGCCAAAATACCAAACATTTGCTCTTGAACTTGGAGAAATACCAGGGTAAGGGAGCAGATCTACATCATACTCTTGCACTTCTACTCCTGCATAGGTAGAACAAGCTCCATCGGTGGCAATTACATAATAATAGCCAGCTTCATTGGGGTGCAAAGTTGTGCCAGTTTCACCGTTTGACCATACATACGTTTCTGCACCAGAGCCACCTTGGGCTTGAACTGTAACACTAAATGGAGTGCAGCTAATAGGTGCATAAATTGGCAATTCGCATTTACATGCTACCGTATCTTGTGGTAGTGTAAGTTGCAATTGAAAATCAGTTATTGTTGTTGGTATTGAAACACTTTGTGATTGCCCATTTAAAAATGCAGTGAGTGTAACATCGCCTGCATAAGCAGCAGTATAGGTATAAAAAGGAGCTAAATCAGTTGATGTACTTCCATCACCAAAATCCCATACTACACGAGTTGGTGCAGGAGAAACCTGTGGGTAAAATGTTGTAGGAGCATTGGCACAG
>JAMOMJ010000253.1 GCA_027067135.1 Cyclobacteriaceae bacterium | reverse complement strand
TTGCCAATCGAAAAAAGAAGAAATGCACAACTTTACCAATAAACTCATCGAAGAATCGAGTCCTTACCTATTGCAACACGCCCATAATCCTGTAGATTGGTTTCCGTGGGGCGAGGAGGCACTGGAAAAGGCAAAAAAGGAGCAAAAACTAATCATTGTAAGCGTTGGCTATGCTGCCTGCCATTGGTGCCATGTAATGGAGCATGAGTCATTTGAAGACACCGTAGTAGCTAATTTAATGAATAAGCATTTTGTTTCCATAAAAGTGGATAGAGAAGAGCGACCCGATATTGACCAAGTGTATATGGATGCAGCTCAAATAATGACAGGGCAAGGAGGCTGGCCATTAAATGTAATTTGTTTGCCCGATGGAAGACCCATTTTTGCAGGCACTTATTTTCCAAAGAACAATTGGGTGAAAGTGCTGAGTAGTGTGCAGGAGTTTTATGAGAAAAGCCCTGAAAAGGCCATTGAACAAGCCGATAAAGTGCAAAATGGAGTGGCTCAAATGAGTATCATATCTATGGGAGAAGCCAAAGAGTTTGATCAAAAACAGTTGGAGAAAGCAGCCAATGATTGGATTAATAGCATTGATGCAAAAAAAGGAGGAAGAAGAGGACAAATGAAATTTCCAATGCCAATTTCACTTATTGCCCTATTAAATTATTCAACGAATTACGCTGATGATAAAGGGGAAAATGCCGTTATTACTACTTTAAACCATATAGCCTATGGGGGTATTTACGACCAAATAGGTGGTGGTTTTGCACGGTATTCAACCGATCCTGATTGGCATATTCCGCATTTTGAAAAAATGCTGTATGATAATGGACAGCTATTGAGTGCTTACAGTATGGCTTATAAACTAACAAAGAATCCATTATATAAGCAGGTAATTGAAGAAACCATTGGTTTTTGCAATCGTGAGTTATACGATGGAAAGGCGGCTTACTATTCTTCTTTAGATGCAGATAGTGAAGGTGAAGAAGGTAAGTATTATGTGTGGAATAAAACTGAAATCATTGAAGTGATTGGTAATGATCAAGAAGATTATTTACAATTCTACGATGTGTCTGAGCAAGGTAATTGGGAGGGTAAAAATGTGTTTAGAACGTTAATACCCATTGAAGAATTTTGTGAGGCCAATAATCTTAAGTTGGAGGAGTTTAAAAATCAAATTAAAAAGAATAATGAAGCCTTACTAAAAGTGAGGGAGCAACGAATTCATCCTGGGCTAGATGATAAAACGCTTACTTCTTGGAATGCATTAATGATTGCTGGTTTAGCTGATGCCTATGAAGCATTAGGAGAAGAAGCATACAGAAAGGATGCGCTAAAAACTGGAAATTTCCTTTGGAATACAATGTGGGATGGAAGCCAACTTAAACGTAATTACAAAAATGGGAAGGCGACAATCAATGGGTTTAGTGAAGATTATGCAGCCACCATTCAAGCATTTATTAAGCTCTACCAAATTACATTTGATGAAGAATGGTTAACCAGAGCCAAGATATTAATGGAGGTGAGTTTTAAGAATTTCTTTAACCACGATAATGGCTTGTTCAATTTTAAATCCACAGAAGATGCTAATTTATATGTGCAAAAATCTACGGTTGATGATAATGTAATTCCTTCTGCTAACTCAATGATGGCGCTTAATTTATATTATTTAGGTCATTATTTATACAACGAAGGCTATTTAAAACAATCTAAAAATATGCTTCATTCGGCTATGCCCTTTATGGAGCAACAAGCCTCGTTTTATTATAATTGGTTTGAGCTCTACCGTAGAGTGCTGAAAGAACCTTATGAAGTTGCCATTGTTGGTGAGGGTGCTGAGCAAATTCGAAAAGAAATGGCCACTCAATATATGCCCAATGCCTTACTGCTTGGTGGTAAAACCGAAGGGAGCTTAGAGCTCCTTAGTATGAAATTAGTAACGGGGAAAACGATGATTTATGTGTGTCAGAATAAAACTTGCAAACTACCTGTGGAGGATGTGCCCAATGCCCTTAATCAAATGAAGTAATCTTCATTTGCTCACATTTTTTCCTGAGGAATAGCCTGCCCCATTTTTTCGGGGAAGCATCTTATACCTAATAAAAGTCAGGTTTATTATACTCAGCAAATAAATATCTGCGCAAATCAGCGAAATCTGTGGGAGCCAATTCTTAAGCCACTTTCAACTTGCTATACTTCGATTTACTGATTTTTTTCTCAGCATAATCTTTCGTAATCACCAACTTATCAACGTTTTCTTCAGAAGGAAGCTCAAACATTGCATCGGTAACAATGGCTTCGCATATAGAACGTAACCCCCTGGCACCCAATTTAAATTCCACCGCTTTGTCAACAATAAAGTCTAATGCAGAAGGTTTAATCTCAAGCCGGATACCCTCCATCTCAAACAACTTTTCGTATTGTTTAATCAGGGCATTTTTAGGTTCTGTAAGAATCCTTTTAAGTGTATCTCTGCTTAATGGATCTAAGTGCGTAAGCACAGGCAATCGACCAATAAGCTCAGGAATTAACCCGTAACTCTTTAAATCTTGCGCATTAATGTACGAAAGTAAATTGTCCTCTTGCACATCTTCGTTTATACTTACATTACCAAAACCTAATGGCCTGGTATTAATTCGTTTGGCTATTTTCTTTGTGATACCATCAAATGCACCACCACAGATAAATAAAATATTTTCCGTATTAACACTAATCATTTTTTGGTCTGGGTGCTTGCGGCCACCTTGGGGTGGTACATTAACCGAGGTGCCTTCCAATAACTTAAGCAATGCTTGTTGTACCCCTTCACCACTTACATCTCTGGTAATTGATGCGTTATCAGATTTTCGTGAAATTTTATCCACTTCATCAATAAATACAATCCCTCTTTCAGCTGCTTCTACATCGTAATTAGCTGCTTGTAGGAGTCTAGTTAAAATACTTTCCACGTCCTCACCTACATAACCAGCTTCTGTTAAAACAGTGGCATCTGCAATGCAAAAAGGAACTTCTAAGGTTTTAGCAACCGTTTTAGCTAGGTATGTTTTACCTGTACCCGTTTCACCAACCATTAAGATGTTCGATTTTTCGATATACACATCATCATTTGTGTTTTTCTGCATCAACCTTTTATAATGGTTATACACAGCCACTGACATATAGCGCTTGGCTTCATCTTGACCAATCACAAATTCATCTAAGAACTTCTTCATATCGGCTGGTTTAATAAGCTTAAATTGAGGGACAGATTCAATTTCTGTCTTATTTTCTTCGCTTAAGATTTGTTGAGCTTGCGTAATACATTTATCGCATATATGTGCGTGTATTCCTGAAATCATCAGATCAACATCCTTTTTACTTCTACCACAAAACGAACAAGTAACTTCAGCCATAATTATAATTTTAACAGCGCAAAGGTACTTAAATGTGATGAAAACAATAAATTCACCTTCAGTAAGTGCCTTTTAAATTCAATTTAAAGCAAATAACGAATTAATTTTTAATTAAAACTTCGTCAACAAGACCATATTTTTTAGCTTCAGCAGCACGCATCCAATAATCCCTATCGGAGTCCTTCTCTATTTGCTTATAGGTTTTTCCACTATGTTTAGATAAAATTTCGTAAAGATCTTTTTTAACTTCAATAATTTGCTTTAAAGAAATTTCCATATCACTAGCTTGTCCTTGGCTTCCACCTAAAGGTTGGTGAATCATAATACGTGAGTGGGGCAGAGCAGATCTTTTCCCAGTTTCACCAGCTGCTAATAAAACTGCGCCCATAGAAGCGGCTAATCCTGTACATATAGTAGCTACTTCTGGTCGAATGTATTGCATAGTATCATAAATTCCCAAGCCAGCATATACACCACCACCTGGGCTATTAATGTACATTATAATGTCTTTTTTAGGGTCTGCAGATTCTAAAAATAATAATTGTGCAGTGATAATGTTCGCAATATTATCATCAATTGGCATTCCTAGAAAAATAATACGATCAGAGATTAATCTACTAAATACATCAATTTCTCTAAAATTTCCTGGCCGCTCCTCAATTACAGAACGAGTCATGCTTTCAATATAATGTCCGTACCTGTCTATATTAGAACCACTTATTCCTTGGTTATGAATAGCGTATTTTTTGAATTCATTATTTTCCATGTGAGAGTTTATTAGTTGTTTTAAAACGGCAATCTTCAATCTGATAAGATGAAGAGCTTAGTCTTTATATTGCAATTTATAAAGGAAACGAATGCTTATCAAAGATGATTGGCATTTTATCAATTATTTCTAAATTCTTCTTATAAAAAGAGGCTGCTTAAAAGTAATCTCAAGGAGCATAGTCCTAAACTTATTGAAATCCTTCATTCCACCATTGACGGATTTGTATAAGAGAGGTTCCAAATCATCCTGTTTTTTTTATCCCGAACTCAGTCCATCCATAGGCAAGCCCATATTATCTATTGTGGTAACTAAAGAAAATCTAGTTATATGATAGGTTCCGAGGTACGAGAAATCTTCTGCTTTTGAAGATAACTTTCCAGCCTTACAAGACTCCTCGAACCTCGGAATAGAAAGGAAATCTTTTGTGATTCCGTCATTCCTCTACACTTATTTTTTTAAATTCCGCTCCCAAGCTTAATTTATAGGAATTACTTAGATGCTAATTTTCTAAAATCGTCAAGTGATATCTTTTTGGTATTTACCGTAACACTATCAATCACGTGCTTATATACTTTTTCTGTAGCTACTTGCTTATATATGGTAGTATAGTTTTCTCCGTTATTAGCCTTTAAATAGCTATCAGCAAACTCATTCATTTTATCTCCCAATTGTTGAATTACTGATGGACCTCCAAATTGTTCAGCCAAAACTTCAATCGCTTTTACCTTAATCTCATCGTTTGAAACTTCAATTTTAGCTTCTTCCGAAATCTTATTCCTTATCAAACTCCATTTCAATTCAGAAATATATAAGTCAAACTCAGAATCGATTTGTTCTTTGGTAACTTTGCCTTCGTTGGAGATAAATAGCCATTCTCTCAAGAATTCATTAGGAGTTTCCATTTTTGTTTTAGCTACAAAATGATCCCTAATATCTCTTTCTAATAGGTAGTCAGATTCTTTTTCGTAATTTTTAGAAATAGATTCTTCCACTTTCGCTAGGAATTCTTTCTCGTCCTTAACAACGTCTTTTCCGAAGATTTTATCAAAAAATGTCTGATTAATTTCAGCAGCTACTTTTCTATTAACATTAATAACTTCTAGCTCTACTTCTCCTGTTATTGCTTTGGCAGCATCAACTTCAATACCTAGCATTTGAGCAATTTGCTCATCAGAACTAATCACCTTATGTAAGTCAAACGAAATCTTATCTCCTTTTTTGAGGCCAATAAATTGTTTGGCTTCTTTCTTTCCAAGGTCTTTGGTTTCAATTACACCTTTAGCGTTAAGGTCGCCTTCTGTTTGAGTGAAAGAGCCGAAAATGGCATCGTTTTCCTCACTTACATCTGGGTTGGTCATGTCGCCATACTGCTCTTTTAAATTAGCAATGGTTTCATCAACCACCTTTTTATCAACCTTAATTTCGTTTTTGGTTATTTTTTGCTTTTTAGAAAGGTCAACTTTAAAATCATCTACCAAGCCAATATTATAATCAAACTCAAAATCTTTTTGGGTATCCCAGTTAATAGAGTCCATTTGAGACCTATCAGGAAGAGGCTCCCCTATAATATTAAGCTTATTGTCTTTGATATAATCACTTAGGCCGTGAGAAATCATATGGTTAATCTCTTCTACAAGAATCGATTTTCCATACATATTTTTAATCATTGTTAAAGGCACTTTTCCTTTTCTAAAGCCTTTAATCTCAGCTTTTTTGGAGTATTCCTTAATTTTCTTCTCAACCTTTGGTTGGTAATCACCTTCCTTTAAGCTAATTTTTAATGAAGCTTCAGTACCAGTGTTTTTGTTTAATGTAATTTCCAAAACAAAATTGTTTAATAACGTAAAATAAAAAACCCCCAATCTCGTACCGATAGCTATCGGGGTATCGAAACCGAGGGTCGTTTGTGCGGATGAAGGGAGTCGAACCCCCACGCCCGTAAAGGCGCTAGATCCTAAGTCTAGTGCGTCTACCAATTTCGCCACATCCGCATTTTATGAATACGGCTTCCTAATCGTTATTAGAACACCACATTCGCAAATGGAGTGCAAAGAAACTAAGTTTTTTTTAGATTGCCAAAAGCTTAAAAAATAATTTTGAAAATGTTTCTTCATTTCTTTTTCTAGACATTCTTTAAACCGAAGAATTTAATTATTTGCCATCTTTGTAGGAGTCAATTATTATGAACACAGTACAACTAGAAGAAGAAAATAAGGAGCTGATAAGAAAGTACCGCAAATTACTACGGCATGCGAAACCTTTTTTAAAAGATGACGACTCAAAAATGATTCGTAAAGCTTTCAATTTAGCAATGGAAGCACACGAAGGAATGAGGAGAAAGTCTGGGGAACCGTATATTTTTCATCCTGTAGAAGTAGCTCAAATTTGTGTAGAAGAAATTGGGCTGGGTACAACATCTATTATTGCTGCCTTGCTTCACGATGTGGTTGAAGATACAGATTATGAAGTTGAAGATATTCAGCGAGAGTTTGGGAAAAAAGTAGCCCAAATTATTGATGGGCTCACCAAAATTTCCGGAGTAGGGAGCAATGCCGATTCCGGTCAGGCTGAAAATTTTAGAAAAATGCTGCTTACTTTATCGCACGATGTACGTGTGATATTGGTTAAACTAGCAGATAGGTTACATAATATGCGAACCTTGGATAGCATGCCAAGACATAAGCAGCTAAAAATCGCCTCAGAAACTATCTTTTTGTACGCGCCATTAGCACATAGGCTTGGGTTATATGCTATAAAATCTGAAATGGAGGATCTCCATTTAAAATATACCCATAAAGAAATTTATCAATCCATTATTGATAATATTAAAGTCACTAAGGAAGTACGTGATCGATTTATTCGAAGATTCATTCGCCCGATTCAACAAGATTTATCGCTTCATAATTTTAAATTTACCATTAAGGGAAGAGTAAAATCTGTGCACTCTATTTGGGAGAAAATGCGTAAGCAGGATATTCCTGTGGAAGAGGTTTTTGACCTTTTTGCAGTACGAATAATTGTTGATGTTCCTCTGGCACAGGAAAAGGCAGTTTGTTGGCAGGTGTATTCCATAGTTACCGATTTTTATAAACCTAACCCCGACCGTTTGCGCGACTGGGTAAGTACGCCAAAGGCGAATGGGTATGAATCGTTGCATACCACAGTTATGAGCCGAACAGGCAAATGGGTGGAGGTGCAAATAAGAACTAAGCGGATGGATGATATTGCCGAAAAAGGGTATGCTGCCCATTGGAAGTACAAGGACAACCCAACCCGAAAAACAAGTGGTTTAGAAATCTGGATTGCCGAAGTAAGAGACCTTTTAGAAAATAATAGTTCTGATGCCGTTGAATTTGTGGATGAGTTTAAGTCCAACCTGTATCAAGATGAAGTGTTTGTTTTTACACCAAAAGGAGACTTGAAAACGCTTCAACACGGAGCCACTACCTTAGATTTTGCATTTGATATCCACACAGAAGTTGGCCTAAAATGCCTTGGTGCCAAAGTGAATCAAAAACTAGTGCCCTTAAACTATGTGTTGCAAAATGGTGATCAGATAGAGATATTAACATCAAACAAACAAAAACCAAGTGAAGACTGGCTGCGGTTTGTGGTAACTTCAAAAGCGAGATCGGGAATAAAACATGGGCTAAAAGACGAAACACGACAAATTGCCGAAGAAGGCAAAGAAATTGTGTTACGAAAGTTAAAACAGCTAAAAATTGAACATAAAACTAATACGTTTACCGATCTAACCAAATTTTTCGGTTTAATGCAGGTTACTGATTTTTTGTATCGGGTGGGCAAAGGCATTATTGAACCTAAAGAAATTAAAAAATTTAAGGATGCAGCCGTTGAGAAAAAGATTGTATCTAAGTATAAAAATTGGACAGATGCTAAACAGGTAAGCAGGTTAATTACTAAAGAAACGGGTCGTGACGACAGTATTCTGTTTATAGGTGAAGACTTGGATTTGGTAGAATATAAATTTGCCTCCTGCTGTAGCCCAATTCCTGGAGATGATGTATTTGGGTTTGTAACCATCGGAGACGGCATTAAAATTCATCGAACAACTTGTCCTAATTCGGCTGAATTACTTTCAAAGCACGGTCATCGAGTAATAAAAGCTAAATGGGAATCTGATAAAAAAGAATCGTTTGAGGCAGGATTAGAAATTATTGGGACAGATAGGGTTGGGCTTATAAACGATATTACACGAATTATATCCAATGAGCATAAAGTGAATATGAAATCTATTACCATAGATACCGATACTGGCATATTCGAAGGTAAAATCTATTTATACATAAAAAACAAAGATCATTTGGCGCAACTGGCATCTAAATTAGAAAACGTGGAAGGGGTTGTGAAAGTAGGCCGAATAAAAGAGGAGTAATATGCTTCTGAAAATAGATAATTTTACCTCTATATTTGTATTAGATTAGAAGTTTTACAAATGGCATTCAATCCACAAATTTTTGAAGAAGTAACTAAAATATTTACAGCATACCTTGAAAATAAAGGGTTAAGAAAAACTCCTGAAAGATTTGCAATTTTGGAGGAAATATATTCGTTAGACGGGCACTTTGATGTAGAGTCGCTCTATGTAAATATGAAAAACAAGAATTACCGAGTGAGCAGAGCTACTGTTTATAACTCACTTGATTTATTAGTAGAGTGCGATTTGGTTAGTAAACACCAATTTGGTCGTAATTTGGCGCAATACGAAAAGTCGTATGGCTTTAAGCAACACGATCATCTAATTTGTACCGAATGCCATAAGGTAGTTGAATTTTGTGATCCACGTATTCATAATATTCAAACAATGGTAGGGGAGTTGCTAAACTTCAATATTCTGCACCATTCTCTTAACCTATACGGAGTTTGTGGAGACTGCCAAGTGAAAATTAAAACTGCTCCACAATCGTAATTGGTTAAGGCAAGTCAAAATAGAACTAGAAATTATTAATCTATATATAAGGAATGAAAGTTGATGTGTTGCTAGGGCTCCAATGGGGAGATGAAGGAAAAGGAAAGGTAGTAGATTACCTAGCCACTAAATATAAAGTAGTTGCTCGGTTTCAAGGCGGCCCTAATGCGGGTCATACCTTAGAGTTTGATGGCATTAAGCATGTGCTTCATCAAATACCTTCTGGTATATTTCGTTTCGATATAAAAAATATTGTGGGCAATGGTGTAGTACTTGATCCTGTTATTTTCAAAAAAGAAATTGAAGAGCTATCTGAACTTGGATTAGATGCGACTAAAAATCTTTATGTCTCAAGAAAAGCACAGCTTATTTTGCCAACGCATAGATTGCTTGATGCGTATCAAGAAAAGCTGAAAGGAAACAAAAAGATTGGTTCTACTTTAAAAGGGATTGGGCCAACATATCAAGATAAAATTGGCCGTCAAGGATTGCGCATTGGAGATACCGAGATGGATAGTTTTGAAGAGCGTTATCAGGAGTTGAGAGACAAACATCTTTCAATTATTAAAGATGATGGGATTTCGAGTAAGATTCAAGAGTTGGAGCCTCAATTCTATGAGGCTATTGATTACGTTAGAACATTACAATTAATAGATAGTGAATACCTAATAAATGAGGAGCTAGATAAAAAGGCATCTGTTTTAGCAGAAGGAGCCCAAGGTTCCTTATTGGATGTTGATTTTGGTTCATACCCATTTGTAACAAGTTCGAGTACAATGGTATCCGGTGCTTGCAGCGGTTTAGGAGTTGCCCCATCAAAAATTGGGGAAGTATTTGGTGTATTCAAAGCCTACTGCACTCGTGTAGGTAGTGGCCCCTTCCCAACCGAACTATTTGATGAAACAGGAGCACAGTTGCGTAAGCAAGGCCATGAATTTGGTGCAACCACTGGGCGTCCGCGTAGATGTGGCTGGCTAGATTTACCTGCACTTAAATATGCCATTATGATTAATGGAGTTACTCAGCTATTTATGATGAAGGCTGATGTACTAGCAGGCTTCGATACAATTAAAGTATGTGTGGGCTATGAGTTAGAAGATGGCTCTACAACGGATAAACTACCTTACGATTTAGTCAATCAATCTGTAAAGCCTATTTATAAGGAGCTTATTGGTTGGAATGATGCCATGCCTTCTTCTGCCAATTATGATGATATTTCCCAATCCCTCAAAGACTATGTTCAATTTATAGAAAATGAGGTTGGTGTTCCTATTAAAATTGTGTCACTTGGGCCAGATAGGTCTGAGACTATAATTAGAGTCTGTCTATAAAGTCGGGGTTTATTTTTCAACTCACATTTCAGCCTTGAATAGTTTTCGTTACTGCTGGTTGCTATTTTGGTATTATTGATAATTTTAAGTTAAAACTGAAGGAATTC
>JAMOMJ010000252.1 GCA_027067135.1 Cyclobacteriaceae bacterium | reverse complement strand
TTCTTTGGAAATTTAAGCCCTGTAGCTTAGCAGCTGCAGGCGGGGTTCGCGGGTACCTGGCAACAGAAACCCGTACTTTTTTTGTTTTTGATGAGTTTAAAGTGGGACACGGGTATGCTTCAACTAAACAATGACAGACTCTAGAGAGTTTTCAAAAAAAACCAGAATTTTTTCAATTTCATTTACAGCCTGTTTCTTTTTAAAAAACTCATCATTATCGATGCACCAATCTATCAATATTTCCGTACACAATCTATTTTGTGCATATATATACTCAGAAAAATTCCTTTTAGATACATTTGCCCATGAGGATACTGGAACCACTAAATCTATACCCAGCATATGGCCCTTTTTCTGGTACTCAAAACGCTCACACCCCTCGCCACCATCAAAATCGTTAAGCTTACCAGCAACTCTCCAAATTATTGTCAAACAATCTACATTCTTTAAAAAGCAGCCAGCGTTACTCTGATCTATGGCTTCGCTCCACTTATTAAAAAACGGGCCAATTTCATTCCAAGCATCTGGTCCACCAAATTGCGACCCTGTGCTAATTATTCTTTGCTTCTTTGCCATATTCATGGGCGTTTTACCAAACTACCTCTAAATCTTGTGTTTACTCTTTTCTCTAACGGACGCATTTTACTTCGCAATCCGTTTACGGCAACTATATTAAATCCCATACCATTACCGTAACTTACGGCTTTCTTTCAACATTTTCTCGAACACTGGCAACTTGACATCAAAATGTTTTTTACTAGTATAAACGATACTTTTCAAATTTTTTAATTTAAAAAGACGGCTAATATTCCCATCTTTAACATCGACACCACTAAAGAGAAAAGATTCAAGTAACTCAAGGTTCTCGCAAAACTTCAAATCCACAAATTGGTTCCAATTAGCAACATACAAACTACGCAAATTAGCGAGTTTATTTAACCCGTCATTGCCTTCTATTTCCCTACAGCTGTCAAGGCTTAACTCTAACAGCGAACTTCCTACATAAGATATGTTTCTCAGCGATTTCAATTTACGTAAATACGCTAAATCCAAATACAAAAGTGATTTTGTATTACAAAGGCCCTCCAAAGAGGATAATTCACAAAAGGCCACGGTCAACCATTTTAAATTTGGAAATTTTGACAAAACCTCGAACTGCCCAAGGGACTTGCTTATGTGCCAAATTGATAGAGCCTCTACTTGAGACAACTCCTCCCCCAAATTTTCAAGCGAAGTTGTTTTATCAAACGTAATACATTTTAGTTTTTTAAGTTGACCCAATTTTAGATTATTTAAGTTCGACACATGCCTAATGCTTAAAGAATCTAAATATTTTGCATCGTATATTGCTTCTAGATTTACACAATTATTGTCAATTTCAAGTCCTACAAGCTTAGGAAAGGCTTCAATAACCTTGATAATATCTAAAGGTTTCCCATCAACATTTTCTGGGATAATCGATAACTCGCGATTTTTAAGATGCTTCAATTTACTAATTGTTTCTGCACGCGCCTTAATACCGTCTGGTTTAAGCCGAACCACATATCGCCCATTGGTATTGCGATATAGATGTGTACCAAACTCATTATTTATTATCTGAATAAAATCACTCATAAAACCTACTACCTCTTTTTGCCACCCAGCAGCAGGTTTCGACCTGGAGAATTGATTCTGTTCTTTTTCAAATTGCCAATACCTCCGTAAATCCTAATTAATCTATCTTCTAGTCGAAAACTAGCGCAATCAGTTTTAGGAGAACCAAAATGCCGTACATGAGTTCCTTTATGATATTTCTTACTTTTCGCGGCTCTATCCAAGCCTCCTTTGCCTATGTAAATAGGTGTGTTCCCTTTATACACGATATATGCCCCTAGCCCATTATGACTCCAAACTCCCAATTCACCAACAGCATAAGAGTGGTCTTCGTTAATTGTTAGATTATACACGTCCCGTTCTGACGCATCGCCTTTGATGGAGGTGATGGTGACGGGGTTGCCGCTAGTGCTGGCAATCTTATCACCCACCTTAAACCCAGAAATAGTATGCCATGTGGCAGCGGGCGTTAAGAATGGATGTTCGGGCGTAACCGTAAAACTGTCAACCTCACCCGCCGCGTCCTTAACCGTAATTTTCTAAAACTAGGGCCGACTGGCCCTCGGCGCTTATGCGCCGCCGTCATGTCGAAGACATGCATACGCATGATGCGGAGCACACGAGCAAAG
>JAMOMJ010000251.1 GCA_027067135.1 Cyclobacteriaceae bacterium | reverse complement strand
AAAAGTTTATTGAAGAAAACACGAGGAGATAATCATGACCGGTAGAAAAAACATTACTGCTGCATATATTGACGGTTTCGTAAAGGCATGGGTATACGATCTTCCTCTGACCACTGAGATGCCGACAACTATTCTCGATTCTGCTAAAGTTTCTTCTTTAACAATTTCAAAATCCCTCACAATTCATGGTAAATTGATTGTGCCAAAATATGTAAATGTGCCTCTGGAACAAAATCTTTATATCACAGGTAGTTTATACGTTTCGATGAGGTGATAATCATGCCTGAGTACGTTCCTTCGAGTACTGAAGCAGTTATCCAGCTTACTGATCTTCAGGTTATTGTCGTTGATTATAGTGCTAAAACGTGGACACTCAAAGCGTATGATACATCCACTTCTTCGTGGGTTACAATGCTGACAGTAGACTTTGATGGAAATGTTGTAGGTGTTGGTTCGTTTACGCTGCCTTCCGCCACAGTTCAGAACGATTTTGGTGTTAACGGTAATACAACTCTTTCAGGTAGCCTCACAGTTTATGGTGCTTCATCTTTAGCTGGTGGTGTTTCTGGCAATTTGGTGGTAAGTGGTGCAATCAAATCTACAAACGTAAACCTGAAAAAATCGGCATCTCCAACAGTCGCAACTTCTACCGGCACACCTTCCGAAACTACAGTTATTACACCTGACGCAGACCACAATCAGATAATCCCCCTTGGAGGAACAATTACAATTGGTGGCACACTTGCAACTGGCGAAGATATAACAGTCACTATTATCGCATACTATTCTGACAGCACGACAGGTAGCATTTCTAAAACTCTTTCAGCACTCGGAACAACAGATCTTACTACAGCCGACATTCACACACTCATAAAAGACGGCACTTACATAACAAAGATAACCGCAAAAGCTCAGAGTAACAAGACTACTACGTCTGCTACGGCAACTGTAGAAATTAGTGCATTTCAGGGGTGACTATGTCGTTCTCAACATCTGTTAAAAAACCGACAAAACAATCTTATATTTATCAAGCTACTATTGTTGCTATCCCTAATCAGAGTTTAGCTATCAATACCTTAGCCAATAAACATAGTTCTGTAAAAATTAAAAAGGTATATCTAAGTTTTCCCCCTGCGACATATTACGAACTAGAAGTATATTTTACTATTGGCAATTCTGCTCTTACAGGAATAATCAAGCGAATTCCTGAAAATGATTCACTTTTAGGTGATAATGAAAGCTATGAAATCCCTGTCAATGAATCTGTTAATCCTCTGACCGGTTTCTGGATTAATGTTAAAAACAACTCGACAACCAACACCCATACAGTTAACGTAATAGTTTACGGAGAGGAATAATATGAAACTATATCTTGAAATTATTCAATTACTCACTGAGGAAGAAACCCTTACCAGTCAACCGCAAATGCTTAGATTAGAAGTAGTGGATGATACCGACGCAATGAATAAATTTGAAAAATATAAATCGCTGTTTGATGGACTAAAATATGTCGCAAGAATTCACTACTGTAGGCATGATGAAGGTAAGTCTTGTTCAGTTAAAATTATAAAAATGATTGATTAACTATTTTTATGACACTCGATCCTGCTAAAGATTCATCATGTGTTTTAGCTCTCGATTGGGCTGAACCATCTGGATCAACTGCATACGATAGAAGTCAATATGGTAATAATGGAACAATTTATGGTGCTATTCGAACTAAAGGTATTTATTCCAATGCTATACAACTTGACGGTATTGATGACTTTATCGAAATAGCTAACTCGCCTAGTATTACAATAAATAATGCCATAACCATTTTATTATGGGTCTATTGGTCTGAATCAACAGCATGCTGCTTATTACAAAAAAAAGTAATCGGTACTACTGATTCTAGTATGGAATATTCAATTATACCGAAATTTTGGTCATCGCCCTATAATTATCTTACAATTATTAATGGAACAGTTATCTCCTCTGGATACTATTTAGAAGATTTGATAAATTTAAAAGAATGGAGCCTGATAGGTATAAGATATGTTGGAGATGCTATAGCTGGTAGTGGTAATGCTCATGTGGATTTTGTATTGAATGATAAAATAATTTCTACAAAACCAGCTCCTGCATCAATTACGAATTCTGGTGGAACTCTCCTTATTGGTGAACACACTTCTTATGGAGCTACTTCACCCTTAAATGGTAACTGTTACTTTAATGGTCTTA
>JAMOMJ010000250.1 GCA_027067135.1 Cyclobacteriaceae bacterium | reverse complement strand
GAATCGGTAACCAGCTATAAGGTATATAGAGGTGGAGTAGAAGTAGCCTCGGTAAGCGGCACCACCTATACCGATACAGGCTTAACCTCCTCCACAACGTACAGCTATACGGTAAGTGCACTAAATGGTGGCAGCGAATCGGCTCAAAGTGCAGATCTAAGCGTAAGCACTAGTGCAGCACCCGCCCCTTCAGTACCGGAAAACCTGTTAAGCACCGGGCAAACGTCCAGCACCATATCGTTAAGCTGGGATGCCTCCACAGGCACAGTAACCGGCTATAAAGTATATAGAGAGGGCACAGAAGTAGCCACGGTAAGCGGCACCACCTATACCGATACCGGTTTAATATCCTCAACCACTTATAGCTATACGGTAAGTGCATTAAATGGCGGAAGCGAATCAGCTCAAAGCACAGCCCTAAGCGTAAGCACCACATCAGCTCCTGCACCATCGGTACCGGAAAACCTGTTAAGCACCGGGCAAACGTCCAGCACCATATCATTAAGCTGGGATGCCTCCGCAGGCACAGTAACCGGCTATAAAGTATATAGAGAGGGTGCAGAAGTAGCCACGGTAAGTGGCACTACCTATACTGATACCGGTTTAACCCCCTCTACCACTTATAGCTATACAGTAAGTGCATTAAATGGCAGCAGCGAATCAGCCCAAAGTACAGCTTTGAGTGCAAGCACTACTGAACCCGGAGGAGGCAATGATCCTGTTTTCGGGTCACTTAATCCAGCGGTAAGTAATATACTGGAAGTACTTCCGGCACCGGGCTCGGTAGATGTAAATGTAACAGAACTTAAAATTAAGTTTGCAGCCGGGTATAGCAACGAATGGTCGGCAGGAGAGTACATTAACCTTTACCGCACAGCAGACAATACGCTTATAGAAGCAGTAGATATAGGCAGCCTTCCAATAGTTATCTATACCGAAGACATAATGACTGTACCGCTTTCTCAAACCCTTGAAGCTGGCACCACCTATTATGTAACTGTAAATGAAGGCTCTATATACGTAAACCAGGGGCCAAGCTGGAAAAATGGAGCTATTACAGTTGGAGCCTGGAGTTTTGCAGTAGGGAGTGGTTCAAATCCTGCTCCTTCGATACCCACCGGTTTAGCCGAAACATCATCCAGCTCTACTACCATATCATTAAGCTGGGATGCCTCCACGGGCACAGTAACCGGCTATAAGGTATATAGAGGTGGAGTAGAAGTATCTTCGGTAAGCGGCACCACCTATACCGATACCGGCTTAACCCCTTCTACAACGTACAGCTATACGGTAAGTGCGTTAAATGGCAGCAACGAATCGGCTCAAAGTGCCGTTGAGAATGCGAGTACAACTCTGGTTCCGTCACCTGCTGGTTTAACTTCTACCGCCCAAACGTCCACAACGGTATCATTAACTTGGGCAGGCATAACAGAATCGGTAACCAGCTATAAGGTATATAGAGGTGGAGTAGAAGTAGCCTCGGTAAGCGGCACCACCTATACCGATACCGGCTTAACCCCTTCTACAACGTACAGCTATACGGTAAGTGCGCTAAATGGCAGCAACGAATCGGCTCAAAGTGCAGCCCTAAGCGTAAGTACAACATCCGGAGGCAATACAGCACCCGTTTTCGGTTTGCTAAACCCAGCGGTAGTTAATATACTAGAAGTACTTCCAGCACCAGGTTCTGTAGATGTAACGGTAACAGAGCTTAAGATAAAGTTTGCAGCCGAGTATGGTACAGAGTGGTATTATGGAGAGTATATTAATGTTTACAGGGCTTCGGATAATGTTTTAATAGAGTCCATTGATGTTGGCAGCCTTCCAGTAGCCACCTATACTGATAGCGTAATGACCATTGTACTTACCCAGTCTTTGGCCGCCAATACGGAATACTATGTTACCGCCAATGAAAGTTTTGCAGGCGTAAATCTTGGGCCAAGTTGGAGTGCCGGAGCCATTACCACGGGAGTATGGAATTTTATAACATCTTCTTCTCAGGGTTCTTCATCCAGAAAGTTATCTGGTCAGCGCATTGAAACATTAGCAGAGGAACGGCTGGAAGTAGGAGTGTGGCCCAATCCATTTAGTAACCAGTTAAGGATAAGTACTTTAGGAGAGAAAGGTAGCAAGGTTACTTTTGTGCTGTTTGATGCACTTGGGCAGCAACAGTTTGCACAGGCATTTGTATTGCAACGCGATAACGAAGTTATTGAGATGGACAGATGGGTAGCTGAATTGCCTGTAGGTATTTATCATTTGCAGGCTATAGCAGAGAAAAGCAACAGAAAAACTATTGTGTTAATTAAAAAATAAGAATATAGATGACAAAGAGTAAAAGCAGTTATAATCCTTTTTAGAGATACTAAAAAACTTTTTTACTACAACAGGAAAAGAGTGTTAAACGCCTTTCTTGTTGTAGTTGATTAGTTGGTAAATGTAACGTTAAACCAAATTATAATTATTTATAAAACTATTTTATGGAGAGACATCGTGTGATAGCAGATAGGAACGATTCTGAAAAGGTATATTTTACCACGTTTGGCTCAAGTGTTTGGCATGGAAAAAAAACTAAAATAAATAAGAGACAAAAAATGACAAAAAATTCACTTTGCAAAATAGTTAGCTTATTTGCAATCTTAATTTCACTTAATTCTTGTAGTAATAACTCCGTAGAAAAGAAAAGTGAGACAATAATTGAGGTAAATGAGGACAATAATGGAAGAAACGACCAATGGGGCTTTATAGGCCCTGGTGGTGGTGGTGCTATGTTTAATCCTGCTATAAACCCAACCAACCCAACCCATACATTTGTTAGTTGCGATATGACAGGCTCTTTTGTTACTTATGATGGTGGTAAGAAATGGAGAATGTTCAACTTAAGAGGTGTAACTAAATTTTATACCTTCGACAAAAGCAACTCTAATGTAGTATATGCAGGCACATCTAATATACTATTTAAAAGCACTAATAAAGGAACAAGTTGGGCAACAATATATCCTAAACCCTCTGATATTGTTGCTATTCATGCGCAAGGCGACCATGCCGATGAAGTTGTGGTTACAAAAGACAGCATCAGAACAATTATTGAAAAACTGGTAGTAGATACTGATAATCCTCAAAAATTATTTTTGCTTGTTAGAAAGAAGAAAATAGATTTTTGGCCAGATAAAAATAACAGAAATAAAAGATTTTATACGCAAATTCTAACTTCTGATGATGCCGGATTTAGTTGGCAAATAATAGATAAGTTAAGGTTTGATTTAAACAATATTTTTATTGACCCAACCTCTCCAAAAAATAATCGTACCGTTTACGTTTCAGGTAAGGATGGATTGGGCGTAAAGAAAGATGGGGAATGGCGAAATATCAGTTTGCCAGCCAGAGCAGGAGTTATCACTCATTGCGTAGATGGTTTTGACAAAGAAAATAACAAACATATTATATATCTTACTTTCGGGCAGTCTTACTTTAATCCTAAAGGAAAGAAAAATGATTCCAGAATTTATATGTCCGATAATGGTGGGCAATCATGGAAACGAATAGATCAATCTTTAAAAAAAATTAAGGCTAAAGGAAGTGATGACCCTGAATTTAGAAGCATAGCAATAAGTTATAACCACCCTGAAAATGTATATATATCTTATGCAGGATTAAGAATAAATAAAGATTCTGTAAGTTTTGGAGTGGCTAAAAGCGCAGATTTTGGAAAAACATGGAAACGAATTTGGGACGATAGAGCCTCAGCAACAATAGCAAAAGATCCAGGTATATCGTCCTCAAACAGAGAGCAAGGCTGGTTAGATAAACGCTTTGGGCCTTGGTGGGGAGAAAACCCGTTTCACATGGCAATAGCAGATAACAACCCTGACATTTGCTATACCACAGATTTTGGCAGGACAATAAAAACTACAAACGGAGGTAAAACATGGCAGCAAGTATATACACGTAAAATAGAAGGAGGCGGATGGCAATCAAGAGGGTTACAGGTAACTACTGGTTATATGTTGGCATTCGACCCATTCGATTCGTTGCATATTTTTATGGCAGATACCGATACCGGATTAATGGAAAGTTTTGATGGAGGTAAAAGCTGGTCTAGTGCCACTTATAATAATGGGGTACCCAAGCATTGGATTAATACTACCTATTGGTTAGAATTTGACCCTGAAATAAAGGGCAAACTGTGGGCAGTAATGAGCCAAAACCATGATTTGCCACGCCCAAAAATGTGGCGTAGTATGAAAATGGAAGACTATAAAGGAGGCGTTTTAGTAAGTGAAGACAATGGAAAAAAATGGACTCCTATAAGTAGCGATATAGGAGAAGCGGCAATTACTCATATAGTGTTAGACACAAAGAGCAGCCCTGAAAACAGAATACTATATGTATGTGCTTTCGGAAAAGGAGTATATAAATCAATTGATGGAGGTAAAACATGGAAACAAAAAAATGTTGGAATAGAAGGGAGCCAACCAGCAGCGTGGAGAATAACTAAAAGAAAAGACGGAGAGCTGTTTTTAATAGTTTCGAGAAAAAGTGATGATGGTAGTATAGGTACTGAAAATGATGGAGCACTATACCGTTCGTCAGATAGTGCAGAATCATGGCAAAAAATAAATTTGCCAGAGGGTGTAAATGGGCCAACAAGTTTGGTGGTTGACCCAAGTAATCAAAAACGTATGCTACTATCTGCCTGGGGGAGGTATGGAGCAAACCAATTTTTACCAAATAGAGGAGGAGGAATCTATCTCTCAGAAGATGAAGGAATTACTTGGAAACCAATACTTACAGAAGACCAACATATACACGATATAACAATAGATCAGAGCAAAGGGGTATTTTATGCCACTGGATTTAATTCATCTGCCTATCGCTCAGATGATTCAGGTTTGACATGGAATCGTATAAAAGGATATAATTTTAAATGGGGAAAACGTGTACAACCCGACCCGTATAATTCTGAAAAAATTTATATTATCACTTTTGGAGGTGGCGTATGGCATGGCCCGGCTAAAGGAGATGAAAATGCTTTGGAAGATATAATAACTTCTCAAACAGCCTATAACTAATGGTCAAAAACTAAAAAAACTATGTGCCTTGCTTATTATCAAATTAAACAGTTTTATAATGTAATCCAAAAGGCGAGATGGGTAACTTTATTTACCATTATCGTAATAGGATGTTCAAACCCAAAGCATGTTGATGAGACAACAACAGATTGGAAATTTCAATCGCAAAGGGAAGAACTAGCACCTGCATATTGGGTTGATGAAAACATATTGTTTGATGGAAAATCTACATTGGCACTTTCTGGTAACGGCAAAAGCTATGCAAATGGAAGTTGGAGTTATACGTATGATGCTGCGCCAAACAAATACTATGAGTTTACTGCTTACTTTAAATCTCAATATGTACACCAGCTTAACAGAAGTATTTTGGCACAAATTACATGGTTATCATCAAATGGCGAACAAGTAAATTTTATTGGATTTCCTGCAACACTTGCTAAACAAACTGAAGATGGCTGGTATATTATTCAACAAAGTTATCAAGTACCCAAAGGCGCAGCTAAGGCTAGAATAAATCTTATATTACGATGGGCTGCTGGCGGAACAGTATTTTTTGGTGGCATGAGTTTTAAAGAAACAAAAGCTATTGAACCACGTATGGTTCGTTTGGCAGCTATTCATCATCGTCCTGAAAACACAAACTCTTCACAAGAAAATTTAGATGAATTTAAGCAATATATTGAAAAGGCCGGAAAGCAAAAGGCAGACATTGTTTGCCTTTCTGAAGGGATTACTATTGTAGGTACTGCCAAAACTTATATGGAAGTTAGTGAGCCTATTCCCGGGCCAACCACTAAGTTTTTGGGCAAATTAGCCAAAAAATATAGCATGTACATTGTGGCAGGCATATTAGAAAAAACAGAATCTCTGGTTTATAATACATCTGTTTTAATTGATAGAAATGGAGAAGTAGCAGGAAAATATCGAAAAGCATCATTGCCGTGCGAGGAAATTGATGCAGGATTAACTCCCGGAGAAAGTTTTCCGGTATTTGACACCGATTTTGGAAAAATAGGAATGTTAATTTGCTGGGATTTGCACTTCCCGGAATCAGCAAGGATGCTTGCCTTACAAGGTGCAGAAATCATTTTTTTCCCTAACTGGGATAGCGATGTAGTTATAACCAAAGCCCGTGCCATAGAAAACCAAGTTTACTTAGTATCATCTACCTATACAGATACCATGAAAACAGGAGTTTTTGATAAAAATGGAAAACTTTTAGTAGAGGGTACAAAAGAAAACCCAATTGCAATCGTAGAGGTTGATTTGAATCAGGAAAATATATGGCCTTGGGTAGGAAATTTCAAAAATAGAATTCAACACGAATTGCCCAGTTCAAAAGCAATAAAATATTAAAATAAAAAAATGAGAAAAGCTAACTTTCTTTCTTCAGCCAGAGTATTTTCACTTCTGTTTTTTTTCATTATTGTTAAAATACTTTTCGGTTGTAATAAGTCAGATAATGATGCTGATGTGATATTGTTCAATGGAAAAATTATAACGGTAGATGATGATTTTTCTATACAAGAAGCAGTAGCCATAAAGAAAGGAAAAATACTAGCAGTAGGTAACAATAAAGAAATAGCTAAATTAATAGGGGGTGCTACTAAAAAAATTAACCTTAATGGAAAAACGGTCATACCGGGTATCAACGAAGGGCATGCACACCCACTAACAGCTTCGATAAGTGAGTACTTTGAACCAATTCCCGATGTTCATTCTATTCGGGAACTGCTCAACTGGATTAGTAGTGAAGCTGTGAAAAAAGATACTGGAGAATGGATTATCCATCCCAAATTTTTTGCGACAAGAATGCTCGAAATGCGGCAACCCACCAAAGCTGAATTAGATTCTGTAGCACCCCATAACCCCATTTTCCTTGACGGAAGTTTTGGAGGAATGGTAAATACCAAAGCATTGCAAGTGTCAGACATAACATCAGCTACACAACATCAAGGTATTCTTAAAGAAGAGAATAGTGGCGAACCGACTGGTCTTTTGCAAAGTTCTGCATTTGGTTTATTAGCTCTTCCCAAGCATAATAATTTAGATGAAACTCAGAAATTGAAATTGCTGAAAGAAATGCTCTATTTGTACAATAGTGTAGGAATTACATCTATTTGTTCAGGAGACGGCACCCCTGAAGATATTAAATTATATAAAAAGTTGCAGGAAACAGGCAACCTGACCGTTAGAATCTTTCAAAATTTATATACACCATTTAACTCGCATGCTACTTTAAATGAAATGAAAGCAGCATTAAAAGCATTTGATTATACAACAGGCCAAGGTGATGAATGGGTAAAGATAGGAGCGTTAAAAGTACTTGTGGATGGAGGCGTACTTACCGGAACAGCCTATTTGCGTGAGCCCTGGGGGGAAGGAGCAAAAGATATTTATGGTATTACAGACCTAAACTATAGAGGCATTCTAAATATCAATAAAGAAGAATTGGCTAGAATAATTACAGCAGCTAATGAATTTAACTGGAAATTTACTGCGCATGTTACAGGTGGGGGAGGAGTTGACGTACTACTTGAAGCTATGGAAGAAGTACACAAAATTAACCCAATAAATACCAGGCGATTTTCAATAATACACGGTAATTTTTTTACACCACAAGCTATTGAGAAAATGAAAAAGATGGGTGTTTATGCCGATATGCAGCCTGCCTGGTTTTTAAAAGATGCAGACCTTTTAAATCAAATACTTGGTGAGAAAAGAATAAACACTTTTCATCCTTATAAATCTTTATTTAAAGCAGGCATTGTTGTTAATGGTGGCTCTGATCACATGGTAAAGCTTGATTCCTACACTTCTATTAATCCGTACAATCCATTTATTGCTATGTGGTCGGTAATAACCCGGAAAACCGAAAGAGGCTCTGTTTATGTACCTCAGGAAGCAATAACAAGAGAACAGGCTTTAAAAATGTACACTATTAATAATGCGTATGCTTCGTTTGAAGAAAACATAAAAGGCTCAATAGAGGAAGGGAAACTGGCCGATCTCGTGATTTTATCAGACGATATACTAACCTGTCCTGAAAATAACATAAAGGATATTAAAGCTTTACTCACCATGATAGACGGCAAAATAGTTTATGAAAAAAATGAATAAAATAAAAATAAAGACCAACCCTGCCAAAAGCGGAGGGGGTGTTTACTGAACAGGCAGCGGAATCTTAGCATAATGAGTGCTAAACGGTTACGATAAATGCCTGCCAAATAGTTGGTATAAGTATGTAAATAGATAATAAAAAAATAATGAAAAACAAATCTATCAAATCATTAGTATTGCTTGTAGTATTATTTATTCTTACATCGGAGCTGTATGCTACCGATTACCATGTTGGGTCGAATCAGGCTTATACAAGTATAAATGCAGTTCCCTGGGAATCAATGTTAGCCGGTGATAACGTGTATATCCATTGGCGTTCTGTAGCCGAAGGAGGAGCATACCATGAAAAATGGGTTATAAATGTAGCCGGGACTGAAGAGTCTCCTTTTGTTGTATCGGGCGTGTTAGGCCCCAATGGAGAGCGCCCTGTAATTGATGGAAATGCAGCACTTACACGAACACAATTAAACTATTGGGGCGGAGACAGAAGTATAATAAAAATAGGAGGATCAAGTATCCCTGATAATGAAACAGCTTCTTTTATTATAATCGAAAATCTTGAAATTCACTCCGCTAATCCAGATTATAGCTTTACCGATGATGGAGGTAATCAGATGGATTACAAGAACTTGGCAGCAAGTATATTTATTGAAACAGGCAATAATATTATTGTGCGTAACTGTGTGATATATAATTCTGGAAATGGGATTTTTAGTGCCTGGGAATCAAGCAATGTGTTAATAGAAAAAAATTACATTTATGGCAATGGTAATGAAGGAAGAATTTATGAGCATAATGCTTATACCGAATCCACAAATATAACCTACCAATATAATCGTTTTGGGCCTTTACGTAGTGGAGCAGGAGGCAATAACCTAAAAGACCGTTCTGCTGGTTTAGTAGTTAGGTATAATTGGATACAAGGAGGAAACCGTTTACTCGATTTGGTAGAAAGTGAATTCGACAGTTATTATAACAACCCTGTTTATAGAAAAACCTTTGTGTATGGCAATATATTAATTGAAGAAGAAGGAGGGAATCCACAGGCAATACATTATGGAGGCGATAATGGTGATGAAACCATTTATCGAAAAGGGAAACTCTATTTTTATAATAACACCCTTTATTCTGTTCGTACAGATAACACCACCTTAATTCGATTGTCTTCCAACGATGAATTTGCAGATATTAGAAATAACATACTGTTTGTAACTGCAGTTGGCAGTACATTGGCGCTTTTGGATGATGCCGGACATGCAACAATTAAAAACAATTGGATAAAGCCCGGATGGGTGAATTCGCATAGTGGAACTATCAGTGGTACAATAGATAATGACGAGAGCAATATTGAAAGTTCTAATCCCGGGTTTGTAAATGCTACATCCTATGATTTCCATCTGCTAAAATCCAGCAGTGCTATTAATAAAGGCACAAGCTTATTAGCAGATGTTATTTCTGAACATGGCCTGACAATGGAGTACAAAACACATCAGGATTCTACCAGTAGGGCTATAAACGGAGTGCTGGATATAGGTGCCTATGAGTACGATAGTGAAATTGTAACAGGTATGCTAAACAATATGTTGCCTGAAAAAGAAAAATACCAACTTTATCCAAATCCGGTTAAAAATAATTTGTTTTTTAATTTAGAAGATGCTGTTAAAGATGGCAAGGTATATACCCTTGCAGGAAAAGCCATTTTTTCTTTTGACAAATCCAATAATAATCAAATAGATGTTTCTAAACTAAACAGAGGTACTTACCTGTTAGAACTAAATACATTGGAAGGAAAAACCGTATTGAAATTTATAAAGAAATAAAAACTATAAAATTGAAAGAGCTACTCTATTTAAGTAAACAAGATGTTGCATCAGTAAATATTCCAATGATGGAGATTATTGATGCACTAGACAATATGTTTAAAGAAAAAGGGAATGGGCGTGTTGAAATGCCTCCCAAACCAGGTATTCATACTCGCAAAGATGCTTTTATCCATGCCATGCCAGCTTATATTCCCAACATAGAATCAGCAGGCATGAAATGGATTTCAGGCTACCCCGAAAACCAATCTAAAAAACTGCCGTACATTAATGGCCTGCTTATTTTAAACGATCCGGATACAGGTATTCCAACATGCATTATGGATGCCACCTGGATAACAGCACAGAGAACAGGTGCTGCTACAGCCGTGGCGGCCAAATATCTTGCACGTAAAAACAGCACGTCTGTAGGAATTCTGGCCTGTGGTGTACAAGGTAGAAGTAATTTAGAGGCACTGTCCTGTATTTACAACCTTACACAGGTAAAAGCTTATGATATCAACCCTGAAATAGCAAAAACATTTGCCAAAGAAATGGGAGAAACGCTTCAGCTTGAAATTCAAGTAGTAAAAGAACCTCGCAAGGCAGTAGAAAATTTAGATTTAGTTGTAACCAGTGGG
>JAMOMJ010000249.1 GCA_027067135.1 Cyclobacteriaceae bacterium | reverse complement strand
AATAGCGGTAGCCTTTGCTGATATAAACAAAGCCTTGCTGATAAGCCTCTAAGATTAATACCCAAGCACTACCAAGCTATCGGCTAACAATAAGCGAAGGAGCCCCTTATCGGATTCATCGGTTGAAATATGCACGGCAGATGAAAAAGGTCGCCGGTATATCGAAGCTAATTTTAATATGTAAGGCAGATTAGCCAAGCGTAATCTGCCGCATGGTTATCCCGACTCACCCACCAAAACATCATCTACATCACCACCCCAATCTGATGGATAGACAGCTCTTTCCACCCAGGCATGAAAAGCATGAAGCCCACAAGCTTTACTATTGACGAAAAGTAAAGATAGAGCTATCTTTACTATATTCGTTGAGTAAAGAGGTGTGATATGCCAAAGGTTAGTGCAAAACGACAAATTACATTGCCTATTGGGCAGTGTGAGGCTTTAGGAATTAAGCCAGGCGACGAGGTTGAAAGCTTTGTAGCTGAAAACAAGATTACTATTATTAAGAAGTCAAAAGGAGCAGCCAAAGGAGTTCTTAAACAAGTTCAAACCAATTCATCTATGACAGATGAAGAGTCACTGCAAAGTGCTCTAAAGTGATAGCAATAGATACCAATGTGCTATTACGGTATCTTTTGGAAGACGATGCAGATCAGTCATCTAAAGCGACTCAATTGATCACCAATAAACAGGAAGTATTAATTACTGATGTGGTGTTGATAGAGGCTATTTGGACACTCAGAGGAAAGAAATATCAACTTAAAAAATCTGAATTGATAGCGGTTATCCAAGCACTATTCCAAGAACCAAACATCCAGTTTGAGGATGGGCAAGTAGTATGGCAAGCATTAAACGACTACAGGAAAGCAAAGCCGGTGAAAGGTAAAGAGGCCGATTTTGCGGATGCTCTGATCGTGAATAAAGCTCGATATATCGCCAGTAAACAAGGCCAGACCTTTAACGGATCATATACTTTTGATCTTGCAGCACAAAAACTATCTGGTGCAAAAATTCCATAAAGGAAGTGGGAAGGGGCCAAATGAAAAAGCCACCGATAGCGGGAGGGTACTCATCTGCTGAAAACCAAAACGGTGTAGCCCATTCAGAGCAGTGGTGCTTCTGGACTTTTGTACCATTAACATCCGTCATGTTGATAGCGACCTTGCCTTTGATTATTTCAATATCCTTATCATTTACGATCATCGAAAGACCGAAGGCAGAGCCTGACGAAGTCTGACAGTCAGTGCAATGGCAGGCGTAACACGTAAGAGGCTCACCAGTAAATTTATACTGGGTAGATTTACACTCGCAACCACCTGGATACATTTGCTTTATCCTTTTTTACCTAGTGTTTTATGTATAACAGCCTTGTGGGCACCCACAAATAAAAAACTTCCATAGAATACTTGGGAAGGGGGATATCCATAAGAGCCCTCGACAAAAAAACAAACCCCTCCATGGGTATTCAATGCTAGGTACTGAAAACAATGTGGTTCCATGGTGGGGGGTGCCCACCCGGCTGCCAGCGGTTTTTCACCCGATGTTGGAGTTGACATAAAGAGGGGCTACAAATAGGGTCGAATTTTGGAATCAAAAAAACACGCCTGAATTACCGGCGCGGTTATGATCAACGTATCAGGGCAAACGAGCCTATTTTTAAGTGATTAGCGGGCGATTGTGCCTTATACCAATAAGTTAGGCAGGCCGTAAGAAGAGAGTTTAGATGATCAAAAATAAAAAGAAGCCAAAAGATCACTATATTCCACAGTTTTATCTTAGCCGATGGACTACAAATGGAAGTCTATTTTCTGCAAAATATATTGAACATATTGGCAAAATAAGCTGGACTCCTCGTTCTCCAAAAGAAACGGGATATGAGAGAGGTTTGTATGGTGAGGTTGAAAAAACCTTTTTTATGCCTCTTGATGATAAAGCATCAAAAATAGTTTCAGAATTGCATGATCAAGGAATAACATCATTACAAAAAATGGAATTAGGCGAGAAAAATCATGATATGTGGGCTAAGTACATTCTAGCCCAAATAATAAGGGTGCCTAAATATGTCAATGAAGTATATAGAATATACAATCAGTCGGGGATAGAAACTGGAGCAGCAATCAATCAATTACCTAGCATTATTCAAAATAAAAAAGCAATAAAGGATGTTAGGAGCCTTAAATGGTTATTTGTAAAAATTGAGAGTAACTTGGAACTTATAACAAGTGATAATCCGATAATATTTAAACCAAG
>JAMOMJ010000248.1 GCA_027067135.1 Cyclobacteriaceae bacterium | reverse complement strand
CATCGTAACAGTAAATAGTTTGTTTTTTATTACGCACCCTAAACAAAGGAGTATCTAAAATAAATACATAACCATGCTTTACCAGGTCAGGAAAAAATTGTAAAAAGAATGTGAGAAGAAGCAACCGAATATGCATGCCATCCACATCGGCATCGGTGGCTACCACAATTTTGCGGTAACGTAAGCCTTCTATTCCATCTTCTATATTAAGGGCATGCTGCAGCAAATTAAACTCCTCATTTTCGTACACTACTTTTTTAGTAAGTCCATAGCTGTTTAGGGGCTTACCTCTTAAGCTAAAAACGGCTTGAGTTTGCACATTTCTCGATTTGGTAATGGATCCACTTGCTGAATCTCCCTCTGTTATGAAAATCATAGATTCTTCACGTAAATCACCTTTTTTATCATTTAGGTGAATGCGGCAATCTCTCAGCTTTTTATTATGAAGATTTGCTTTTTTAGCCCGATCGTTTGCCAGTTTTTTAATTCCGGCTATTTCCTTTCGCTCTCGCTCCGATTGTAGAATTCTCTTTTGAAGAGCTTCTGCAACTTCGGAATTTTTATGGAGGTAATTATCTAATTCTACCTTAATAAAATCATTTATAAACGTACGCATGGTTGGCCCGCCTGGCCCCACATTTTGCGATCCGAGTTTGGTTTTTGTTTGAGATTCAAACACAGGCTCTTGCACTCTAACCGCTACAGAAGCAATTATACTCCCGCGTATATCAGCAGCATCGTAATCCTTTTTAAAGAAATCCCGTACTGTTTTTACAACCGCTTCTCTAAAAGCAGCCAAATGTGTTCCTCCCTGAGTGGTATATTGTCCGTTTACAAATGAATAATATTCTTCACCATATTGATTAGAGTGGGTTATGGCCACCTCAATATCTTCACCTTTAAGATGAATTATTGGATAACGTAAGCTTTCTTGTTGCACTTTTCGTGAAAGCAAATCGTATAAACCATTCTCTGCAAAGTATTTTTGACCATTAAGGTTTATGGTTAACCCCGAATTAAGGAATACATAATTCCAAATAAGGTCTTCTAAATAACCTGGAATATAATGGTAGTTTTTAAAAACAGATTCGTCTGGTTCAAAAACAATTAAGGTTCCATTTCTTCCACTGCTAGAAGTTACTTTGGCATCCTTAATAATTTCCCCCTTGGTAAATTCGGCAAGCTTAGTTTCTCCATTTCTATACGACTGTACTTTAAAATAATTAGAAAGCGCATTTACTGCTTTGGTACCTACCCCATTGAGCCCAACCGATTTTTGAAAGGCTCCAGAATCGTACTTACCTCCCGTATTAATTTTAGAAACACAATCAACCACTTTGCCAAGCGGTATGCCACGTCCGTAATCACGTATTTCAACTCTTTGCTCCGATATTTTTACTTCAATTGTTTTACCAAAGCCCATCATGTGCTCATCGATACAGTTATCTATCACTTCTTTTACAAGTACATAAATACCATCGTCTTGAGCAGAGCCATCCCCAAGTTTGCCAATGTACATACCGGGGCGCAGCCTAATATGTTCTTTCCAATCTAACGATTTTATACTTCCTTCATCGTAATTACTAACTTCTGCCATCGATATTATCTGGAATTTGAATTAAGGTTATTTACTTGGATGTAATAAACTAATCTCCACTTTTCTGACTCTTCTTTGTTCATAAAAGTTTATTATAGCCACTAATTAAGCGCTTTTTGTTAATATCCGCAACTATAACAAATACTACAATTTGCAGTAAAATAGGGTTAACTAGCTAGCAATCTGCTAATTGATAGCCTTAGAAAAAAGATTACTTTAAACCCTTTTTTTTAACTTTGTCAAAGAAGCGATAAAGGCAACTACCCAAGCGATAAATAATCCGATGCTTAAATAGATAAACGGAGCAAAAGAATCATAGTCGAAATTTTCTTGCCCATTAAGAATTGCTAAAAAAGTTAACGCAACAGCAAAGAAAATATTAATAATAATGGATAATGAAAAAGTAAACTTCCCTCCTGTTTTAGCTCGTTCTGAAACTGATTTGCCCAACATATTGCCCAATACGTAAAACAGAAGATTAGTAATAACTAGAATAGCTAGAGTTCCATAAAAAAAATAGTTTCTCCCAATGTACTGCGTTGGGTTTCCACTATTATCGAGTAGAACAAGCACTTGTTCTGGCAAACCTGCATAGGCTATAAAAAATACGAACACCAATACTATGATTGATATAATTCGAAGGGCATTTGTTATTCTTAACGTCATTTAATTAAAAAATTAGAGTGCAAGTTTACCCAAAAATTAGCTCAACAATATTTATTTGAATAGAATTAAATACATTTGAGAAAACGGATAAAGAAATGGATGTTAACCCAATCGTATTATCGATACCCATATTTGCAATACTTATTATTATTGAAGTAATTATTCAGTGGCTAAGCAATCGAAAATTATATCGGCTAAATGATGCAGTTACAAATATAAATTGCGGTATCACTCAACAAGTATCAGGTCTTTTCCTAAAACTATTCGCTTTAGGCATCTATCAATTTATTTTTGAAAATTATGCTATCTGGCAAATTCCAACCAACTGGTACACTTTAGTATTTCTATTTATCGCCACCGACTTTGCCTATTATTGGGCACACCGAATGAGCCATGAAATTAATTTATTTTGGAGCGGCCATGTGGTTCATCACCAAAGTGAAGACTATAATTTGTCAGTAGCTCTAAGACAAAGCTCTTTTCAAGTAATCTGGACTTCTATTTTCTACTTTCCACTAGCAATCATTGGGTTTAATACCATTGATTTTGCTTTAATGGCGGCACTTACCACACTTTACCAGTTTTGGATACATACAGAACTTATCGGTAAACTAGGCATTATCGAGTATATTTTTGTAACACCTTCGCACCATCGAGTGCACCATGGTCGTGATCCAAAATATATTGATAAAAACCATGGTGGAGCTTTTATTATATGGGATAAGCTTTTTGGCACTTATCAAGAAGAGGAAGAAAAGCCTACCTATGGTGTTACTACTCCTATTAATAGCTGGAATCCTGTTTGGGCCAATTTTGTAAATTTTGATGTAATGGGAAAGGAGTTGAAGCAAATTCCAGGCTTTATTAATAAACTGAAGTATGTGTTTTATAAACCTGGCTGGCTACCAAAGGAAATGGGAGGGTACAGACCGGCTCCTCCTGTTGACAAAATAAATTATGCCAAATACACCACCGCAGTTAGTCAAAAACTAAATGCCTATATTCTCTTTCAATTTTTTGCCATTTTGGGGTTTACCACTTGGTTCTTGTTTAACCAAGCACAGCTTGAAATGGGGCCTAAAATTGTTTCTGCTCTCTTAATTATGATAACAGCAGTTACTAACGGAGGTCTATTTGAAATGAAACCGTGGACGCAATGGGTAGAAAAACTTCGATTAATGGTTGTATTAGCCATAGGTGCTGCCTTAGGATTTTTTGAAATGGCCGAAATGTGGGTATTAATTATTGTAGCCAACTATTATATTATATCTAAAATTTGGCTAACTATTGGGTTAAAGAAACAAACGAATGACTAAGTATATCTCATTTTTTATAATCCTAACTCTATCCTCTTGTAGCTCATCTTTAACTATTGATGGCTTTGATAAAGAAACTTGGACTAATGATAAAGACGGTTGTTTAGGTAATCGCAAAAAACTAATCGCCCTTGTGATGAACCATAAAGAAACGCTTTTGGGTAAAGACCAAGACCAGATTAAAAGTTTGCTTGGTCGGCCAGATATGCATGAGATCTACCGTAGAGCCCAACGCTTTTATATATACTCTCTTGATCCTGGGTCTAGTTGTGCAAACTATGTTGCAGATAAAACAGCGGCTAACCTAACCTTGCGTTTTAATGCACTAGGCAGAGTGCATGAGGTAATTTATTATGAGTAATGTGTTCGTTAGGTGAGCCATCACTATTGATTAAAACAAAAAAGAACATACACATGATTACACATATCGTATTTTTAAATATAAAGCCTGAGTTAAACAAATTAGAAATTCTAGCAGAATTGAAATCTAGACTACTAGCTTTAAATAGTAGTATTCCAACACTCAATCATTTAGAGTTTGGAGCCGATTTCAATAAATCTCCTTTGGCTTTTGATGCCGCCCTCTACTCTACCTTTAACACCAAAGCTGATTTGGAGGGCTATCAAGTTCACCCCGAACATGAAAAAGTAAAGGCTTACATTGACAAAGTTTGCTCGCAAAGAGCCGTGGTTGATTACGGAGAATAATATTTTAATCTTAACATCATTAGACTCCCTAATAAAATATTAAATTTATTGCCGCAAGTTTTACAAAATTATCTATGGGGTTATTAGCACTTCTACTCCTCTAAAATAAGTAATTTGCAGAATGGCAAAAACCACTTCAAAAACGCATTTTATTCACGTATAAGCACTTCTAAGAGAAAATACTGAGCTAAAATATGTGCTTCTTATGAGCTTTTAAGAAACCTATTGCCCTCACCTTTGCAGTAGATAATAAGAAAAATAAAATCATCTATAAAAAAGTATTAGTAGCAATTTTCTTCGCTTCAGTGAATGTGTTTGTCTTTAGGAACAATGTGTTCGCATTAGGAACACCTATGTTCTTCTCCAATACCTGACGACCCATATCTCTCCAAATTTCAATAAACTCTTTCTCATAATCATAAAAATCGTCAAGCTTATTCAAGGCTTGTAGGCTATCATAACGATCACTTGCAATATGTAAAAACCCTTCCTTTGTCATAGCTTTATGTTTTTTTATAAAGTTAAACAATTGCGACAATTTGAAATGCACCCTAATATAAGCTACCTTATGAGCCAAGCTAAAAAAATAGATTTTACTTCAAAACTACATGGCATTATTCTTATCCTTTTCTTGTAATATCTATATAATCTAAAAGTAGTAAAAGGGGATTATCAAGTGGTTTAGATCCTGCTTCTTTTTTGAGTTTTTCTGTTAACTTACTAGCTGTATTTTCTCCTGCTTCCATCTCCTTTACCCAAAGAATATACTTGTTTTCAGGGTCTTTTTTTAACGCATTGGTTATCAATTTTTCAGCTTCTTTCTTTTTGGCATTTTCTTTTAAGGCAAGTGCCTGCAAGTAAAGCATTGGGTTTTCTATCTGGCCATCCTTTACGCTGTAGGCAATTATTTTGTTTCGGTATTCATCGGCTTTTGCTGTATTGCCCATTTTTTTATAACAGTAAGACATAATAGTGTTTTCAAGTCGTTCATCTGCATTAAATGGTTTTCCTGTACCTAAGCTCCTTGGCCAAAGTATGGCTTTTTCAGCATAAGAAATAGCGGTTTTATAATCAGCCTTTTTTAATGCATCGTATGCCAGCCTTATTGCCGTTTCGTGGTAAATTTGCCTTCCTTCAACAGCTCCTTCAAAAGGTATTACGTTAAATTTTTCTAAAAAGGCCATTCCTTTTTTATATTTTCCATCTTTAAGCAAGGCATCTGCATACCTCATGCCTAGCATAGAACGATCGCTGTTTTTAGCAAAACTACTTTTGGCGTATTTTGCGGCTAAGGCGTATTCTTTATCTTTCATATATTGGTCTGCCAGGGTCAGGTTTACACGCCAATTGTTAGGAGCAAGCATTTTTGCCCTGGCCAGAGCGGCTTTTACCACAACTTCATCCTCCGAAAATAATTTTGCCTTGGCCAGGTAAAAGGGGGCAAAATCGGGTGCTTCTCCACATTGATTTATCAGCTCCTTTGCCTGCTCATATAAATCCTTTTTCCAAAGTATTAAAGAAGCATAATAATTAAGTTTCCAGTGATTATTGGTTTTTAGTAATTCAGCCAATGCCTCATACGTTTCTGTTCGGTATGGAAAAACCAGCTCAGGAGAAGCGGCTAATCCTTGATTAAGCCAATCAGACCTGTTTTCTACATCGAGGTAGGCTAATTGTAACAACACTATGGCTTGCTTCGGCCCGGCTTTTAACACAGCAATACTTTCGTTTAAGCGCCCAAACCCTTTGTATTTTAAGGCTAACTGCAAATACGACTCTGCGGGCAGTTCATTGGTAATTAAAGTTGCCAGGCTCTCTTGTGGATTCTTCCCACTTATTATTTGCTCATTTGTAACAAAAGCACTGGTGTTATCAAGGGCATAAAGCGTGGCCAACACATTGTTTGCTTTACCTTGTTCGCCTTTTAAGCGGTAAGCTACTGCTTTTATTTCAAGTGCTGCCACGTTGTACTTATTAAAAGCCAGTGCCTTGTTCGAAAATTCAATGGCTCTATTATACCTACCCTCTTGCAGGTGCATCTTTGCAAGCTCTGTATAGCCGGCAGTGCGGTATGTTGTTGATTTTGCTGCTATAGAAAACCCACTTTTAGCATTGGCTGATTTGCCTAATTTATTATTAATAATACCAAACAGGTAATTTGCCTCAGCATCATACGTATTTATTGCCAATGACTTCAGGGTGTACTGCAATGCCTGGCTATACTGCATTCTACGGTAAAAACTAAAGGCCAACCTGTTTAAGGCGGGAGCATAAGCCGGGTTAATCTCCAGGCTTTTAAGGTAAAGGTTGTGGGCTTTCCTGTTTGCCTGGCCTCCATCTATAAAGGATTGCAGCTTTTCAAGCTCCAGCCCTTTTGTAAACAATCCTTCGGCCGAATCCCAATCAAAATCCTTATTGGGCTCCAATGGCCTGTCAACAATTACATCTTCTTTTTTTGTTGAATAAAACAGTAAATCCTTGCCAAGTTCAACTGTAAAATCCTTATTTTCATCTAATTCAAATTCTACAGTGGCCAGTTCCAATGGGCTAAGCTTTACAGGTTTTGTCAACACTTTTTTGCCTTCGGATTTTACAATTAAGCTGGCATTAATAGGAGACAGCGCACTTAACCTTATTTCTACTTTTGAGCCTTTTCTGGTAACATTTAGCACCCCATATTTAGTAGCTGCAACCATTCCTTTAGTTTCTTTTAACGGAAACCAAAGCTCGGTAGATAAATCGCTATCGTAAGGTATAAACTCCCTGTGTTTAAATGGGGTTAAACTACTCTGTACCATTGCTTGGTTAAAAAGATTTCCCGTTTGAAATTCAATGTATTGCCCTTTGGTATCTGTTAATAAATCTTCCCAAATCATTCCTTCGTCTGCTAATCCCCAAATCCATAGTTTTTTACCGGGCATTTCGTCATAATTACGAATGTTACCAAAACCAAAATCATCTTTATGGTAATACCCTCCCATAAAATTAGCATAACCATTAAGCACATGGTACGATTTATAACTGCCAAAATCATTGGCATCATAAAACGATATTTTTTTTTCATTTTCTACAGGCCAGTCGCCTACTTCGCCAGCATGGCCAATGTAGTGGTCGCCAGGGTAAATAAATTCCAGGTTTCCATCTGCTTTTGCAGCCGCATTTGAATAATGATACGAGGAGACCGGCAAGTTTCCGGTATTAAACCACGAAGCCCTGGTTTCTATATATGCTTTATCTTTTTGAAGGTTAATCTCTACGTTCCATTTTGTGCTTGTATGCAAATCAATAGCGCCAATAACACAGGAAACACTTCCATCCGAATTTTCCTTTATAACATAATCCTGTGGTGTTGCACAAGTAGATACATGGCTCATTATACCAAAATTAAACTCAAGGCCTCCGGATGTCCAAGCCCCCCTGTGTGCTACATCTCTAAACTTAACTACATCGTTATAGTACAAAAATTCTTTTCCGGTAGATTTTTCTATGGCTCCCCAAATTTTTCCTCCTACATCCGTATTAACATACACTTTAATGTAGTCGTTTTCAAGTATTACCATATTCCACTCTTGCTGTGTGCTGGTATTCGTATATCCGTCAAATTTAAAATAGGGGTAATTTTTTTCCATGTCCGGAACAGGATTAGGGTCAGAAAACATATACGTTTTCATTACCATTTTTTCTTCGATTATGGTAGCTCTTTGGGCATTTGCTAACTGAAAAAAGAACACACCCAACAGAGTAAAAATTATTGTTTTTTTCATCTGCTTTTTTGTTTTAAAAATAAGCAATTATAACCATATATTTATTTTATAGTTAAATAAATATATGGTTATCTTTTATTTACTTTCGTTTGATGTATTATTTTAAAAGAATACTTATTTTTTGGCTAAAAAACCATCCACCTCAATCCAATCTATTCTTGAACAGGCTTCGGATTCACCACCTCTCATAAGATCCGTCCAGCCAATTTCTTCTACTTTACTCAAATCCGGATTTATAATCCACTTCTTTTCTACCATAGACTCAATGTCCAAGGTCATCCATTTGATATCCTGAATATTAAATTCTTTAATTCTCCAATCTTTAGAAGAAGAATCGAACATATCGCTAATCAGCCAAGTTCCATCAGCCAATTTAATAATTAGGTGAAGCTGTCGAAACCCGGACTGTTTTGACCTCCACCTTATTTTTGCCTGGCCAGAAAGGTTTACAAACTTTGATTTATGTTTTAGTGTAACAGCCCAGTTGTCTTGGCACAAACCCGACCAAATGTAATAGGGATCATCGTAAGGTGTATCGTGGTGACTTTTTTTGATTAGGTTGGCTCCTTTTCCATACAATGAGATTAAAAGGTTTGTATTGGCAATATGATTCTGTGTAACAGGAATTTCTTCTGGAATTTCTTTAAAGTCTTCACGAAAAAACAGCTTAGGGCGTTCCTGAGCATTCATAAAAATAGGCGGGATTACAAAGGCAATTGTCAGCAGTTGCTTGTTCAAGGTGTATTCCAACATTTTGGAGATAGCAATTATATGTTTCATCTGTTTATTTTTATTAATTTTTTATACATAGATTGACTAAGTCCGACCTTTGAATTGTTCCCAATCATACCCACAGCCTGATAGTCTGTTTTTTTGTAGATAAAGCAATTAGTAAACTAATTGCCAAACTAAAATAACAAATTAAAAGTTGTATTATTACTATTGAAACCTTTTATAAGTAATAATCTTTTTTATTGCCATGAAACCCTATTTACTAAACGAAACAAACTGGAAAGCTGTTAAAAACCAAGAGTTTGAGCTGGCAGTACTTCCGTGGGGAGCTACCGAAGCGCATAATTATCATTTACCTTACGGAACAGACAATATAGAATCGGATTATATTGCAGCAGAAGCGGCTAGGCTGGCCTGGGAAAAGGGTGCAAAGGTAATTGTATTGCCTACTATACCTTTTGGGGTAAACACTGGCCAAACTGACATAAAGCTTAATATAAACATGAACCCCAGCACACAAATGGCTGTGCTAAATGATGTGATACAGGTATTAGACCGGCAGGGGATTCGTAAGTTTTTGATAGTAAACAGCCATGGCGGAAATGATTTTAAAACTATGCTTCGCGAACTTGGATTAAAATACCCCAATATGTTTTTAAGCAGTTCCAATTGGTTTAAGTCGTTGGATAAAACACAGTACTTTACTAACGAAGGAGACCATGCTGATGAAATGGAAACAAGTTTATTGCTGCATTTTTGCCCCGAATTGGTACGTCCTTTAACAGAAGCAGGCAATGGGAATAGTAAGAAAATAAAAATTGAGGGTATTGCTGAAGGTTGGGCCTGGGCAGAAAGGAAGTGGTCGCAGGTAACTGAAGATACAGGAGTAGGCAACCCAACACTTGGCACAAAGGAAAAAGGAAAGGTATATTTTACAGATATTACTAAAAAAATGAGTCTTTTATTTGTACAAATCTGCCAATCGGACATAGGTAACCTGTATGAGTGATTGTGGTATCTAATAACCTGAGTTAGTTATCTGGTAATTTAAAGGCATAGTAGTAATCTCCCGATTGGGTACCCTGAAATCCTCCTCCACCTGCTGCAATTACCACATACTGTATGTCATCTATGGCATAGGTAGCTGGTGTTGCATACCCACCAACAGGCAATTGAAATTCCCACAAAACTTCGCCTGTATCCTTATCAAATGCCCTAAACTTTTCATCACGTGAGGCTCCAATAAACACTAACCCACCTGCCGTTACTATACCACCACCATATAGTTGTGTACCTGTTTGGGGTATCCCTTTTTTTGTTAATTCATTATATTCGCCCAAGGGCACTTTCCATTTAATTTCTCCGGTATTCAGGTTTACTGCACACAGGTTTCCCCAAGGTGGTTTTATACCAGGATACCCAAACTGGTCGCGCAATTGTTTATAGGCTTTTAACTTATAGCTTTTTACTGTATCATAACTTGCTAAACTGGATGCTCCCTGAGTTTCTTCGAGGGGCAATAATTCAAGTGTTTGCCGATCGCTTAATTCAAAAAGATAGGCTAAGACCGCCCGTCTGTTTGCTTCGGGTAATTTCTGAAACGAAGGCATCATCCCTTTTCCTGTTTTCAATTGCATTTTTGCATAAGTAAGCGAAACACAATCTTTTACGTGGATAAGAGCTGGAAAAGTTACATTCCCTTTTCGGTCTTCTCCATGGCAAGGTGCACAGTTCTTTACATATACTCGTTTGCCAAAAGCTGCCTGATTTTCAAATTCACGAATATTTTCGTGTTCAGGTATGTCCTCTATTAATTGAACCATGTGGGGCATGTCATTTACACCAATGTACATCATACCTGTTTCGGGATCAAAAGCAGCACCACCCCACTCGCCTCCTCCCCTAAAACCAGGCAACTGGATTGTACCCTTTATGGTTGGCGGTGTATATATGCCACCTA
>JAMOMJ010000247.1 GCA_027067135.1 Cyclobacteriaceae bacterium | reverse complement strand
CTTTTTTGGTATTGGTTTACCCTCCTTTAGAGTCGGTGGTGGAATTCTTGTTTTGTTGATGGCGATTTCTATGTTACACGCCAAACAAAGTCGTATCAGACAAAGCCCGAGTGAAGCCGAATACGCAGAAGAAAAAGAAAATGTTGCTGTTGTACCTTTGGCAATTCCACTTATGGCTGGCCCAGGGGCAATCAGTCTTGCTATCATTCACGGACATCAGGCGGACACATTACCGAGCCAATTTATGCTTGGTGGAAGTATTATTGCTGTTGCATTAGTGGCATTGATTTCATTACACCTAGCAAAACCAATTGGTAAAGCACTCGGAGTTACTGGTTTAAATATTGCCACCCGAATTATGGGGTTGATATTAGCGTCTATCGGCGTGCAAATGATTGCACAAGGATTACTAAAACTTTTACCAGGTTTAGCCTAGTTCGGTTTATAAATTACAAGACTTGATTTCACATAAGGATTACTAGGATAACGTCGAATAACTTTATCTTGCACTGCAACCGCTTCTGGTTTGTATGAATAAGGGCCAAGGCGCACTTTATAAATAGAGCGACCTTTTGATTTGCCCTCCATTACAAATGCTGAATAACCATCACGTGCAAAATCATTCATCACTGTTTTTGCTTGTTCTAGCTCGGTGGTCGCCATTAATTGAATACCATAGCCAGTAAAGTCGTCAGAGAATGTTTTGCTAATGCTTGTTTTCATTGAACTGGTAATTGATGAAATTGAATCAGCCTTGATTAAACCTTTCTTATTTGCAAAATAAGCACCATAGCCAATTCCAGCAACTATCATTATCAGCATTAGTTTGCTAATTCCGCCTGTTTGTTTACTTAAGAGTTTATTATTTTTCATTGTTTTCCCCTTATGGAGAGACTGATTAAGTCAATTATAATTTAGCGACAGTTTTAGCAAGCTAAAAATAATTGGACTTGATCAGTTTCTCCTTATGTTTTCCGTTTAATTGGATCACTATCTAAGAGTAAGCATAGTTCATAGCATCTTTACACAGGATGAACGGTCATGTTTTTTCCTGATACAATATGGTTATGAGCAAACTACTAACTACCCTATTTGCATTAATCACACTTTCATTTACTTTAATCGCTAGCATTAGCTACGCTGTAGAGCCAAAACTGACTGTCGGTACCGTCGAACGCCCACCTTTTATGATGAAAGATAAAGAGGGGAAACTCAGCGGGTTTTCTATTGAGCTTTGGAATGAAATTGCTAACCGCTTAGATAAAAAGACTCAGTTTAAAGAATTCGCTACTTTTTCTGAAATGACAAATGCGACTCAAGCAGGACAAGTACAAGCCTCTATTGCTAATATTTCCATCACATCAAAACGTGAAGCTATTATGGATTATTCACAGCCTATTTATGATTCTGGCTTACAAATACTCATATCCAAAAAAGAGAATAAAATATCCTATTTAAAGATAATTTGGGACTCTGGTATTCTGGCGTTCATTTTATTTGCCATCGGTATATTACTTGTTATCGCGCATATACTTTGGTTTCTTGAACGAGATATTGAAGATCCTCGCCATGATTATTTTCGAGATGATTATCTAGGCGGAATTTGGGATGCTTTTTGGTGGGCTTTTATCGTAATGACGATGGGGGGCTTTGAAAAAGAAGTGCCACATAAAGTCTCTTCAAGATTACTCGCCATGTTTTGGATTACAGCCAGTTTATTTTTTATCTCTACATTAACCGCAAAAATCACAACTGCATTGACTGTTTCAGAATTAAAAACAAGCATCTCCTCTTACAAAGACTTAAAAGGAAAGCGTGTTGGTATTTCAGCTGGGCCAATTGCCAGAGATTTTTTAACTAAAAATGGCGTCGCTATTGAAAAAGAATATAAAGATCTTGCTACACTTTTGAACGACCTAGAAACTGGTAAATTAGACGCTGTTGTACAAGATGCTCCTATCCTACAATACTATGCAAGCCATGCAGGTGCTGGCAAAGTTGTTTTAGCAGGTGGGGTATTTAAACCTGAAAAATACGGTATTCTTTTCCCACAAAAGAGTGCCTTAAAAGAAAAAGTAGATCAAATTCTTATTGGACTTTATGAAGATGGAACTTACGCTACTTTGCTTAAAAAATACTTTGAAGAGAAATAGAGTAATCCATCACATCTCTCGCGTGAAAAGGTCTCTTTATAGTAATAAAAGTCTAAGCCCTTTTCGATCATTGATGATCCGTAGCATTCCTGCAAATGGCATATC
>JAMOMJ010000246.1 GCA_027067135.1 Cyclobacteriaceae bacterium | reverse complement strand
ATCAAATAATCTGTGTAAAGGTCTAACATATTGTCTATCATATTAGAAATATACAAAAAAACGCTCGTTACAAAAAATTATGAGATTGCGTAACATCAGATAATAATTCTAAATATAAATAATTGATTTATAAAAACCCTTGAGAAGCTAATTAACAAGCACCTAAAATCCGCAACCCTATTTGTAATCTTCTGATTTGTAGTCGATTAGACCTGACAGGTTTCCCCCAATTAAGTGATCCGAAAATGGCTATAACTTAGTGATTATCAACAAAAACCTGTCAGGTCTTGCGGATATTAGGAAGTAACTCCAATCACATACAATTTCTATTTCTGATGTACATTTGTAGTTCAATTTACCCTAGAAATTATGTTGGAGCAGCATTTTGAAAAGTACAGAAAAAATATAATTGGAGAGAATAAGAAATTTGATAGTCCTTATGGAGAAAAACAAATAATCTATTCTGATTGGACTGCTAGCGGAAGAATCTATGGGCCTGTAGAAGATAAATTGAGCGAAAAATTTTACCCAATGGTAGGTAATACGCACACAGAAACCAATGTTACTGGTTCCTCTATGACGATTGCTTACCATAAGGCCATGAACATTGTTAAAAAGCATGTAAATGCTTCGGCCGAAGATGTAATGATATCCTCTAATTCGGGTATGACAGGAGTAATTAATAAGTTTCAACGAATACTTGGGTTAAAGGTGTATGAAAAGCACCGTAAATTTATTAAGGTAGCCGAAGAGGATAGGCCGATTGTTTTTATAACACATATGGAGCATCACTCTAACCAAACATCGTGGTTAGAAACATTATGTGATGTGGAAATTATAAAACCTACTAAAAAAGGTTATGTTGATCTTAACAGCTTTGCCAAGTTGTTAGAAAAGTACAAAAATCGTAAAACAAAATATGCAGCTATTACCTCTTGTTCAAATGTAACAGGCATTATCACTCCTTATTTTGAAATTGCAGAAATGATTCATAAAGCAGGAGGCTATTGCTTTGTTGATTTTGCCTGTTCTGCCCCTTATATTGATATTAATATGCACCCCGAAAAGAAGGCCCAATATTTAGATGCTGTTTTTTTCTCACCCCATAAATTTTTGGGTGGGCCCGGCTCTGCGGGGGTATTGATTTTTAATAAAGATTTATATAATAATGAAATCCCAGATAACCCTGGTGGAGGTACGGTTGACTGGACTAATCCTTGGGGCTTGCATAAATATTTAGATGATATTGAAATGCGTGAAGATGGTGGAACTCCTGCCTTTTTGCAAACCATTAAAACGGCTCTTTGTGTAAAAGTAAAGGAGGAAATGGGCACAGATAATATTAAGGCAAGAGAAGAAGAGCAAATCGACTTGATTTGGGATCGAATGAAGGCTATTCCCGGCTTGCATATTTTGGCAGATAATTTCAAAGATCGATTAGGAGTGCTTTCATTTTACATTGATAAACTACATTATAATTTGGGTGTAAGGTTGTTAAACGACCGTTTTGGCATTCAAATGCGTGGAGGTTGCTCTTGTGCCGGCACCTATGGACACTATTTATTGCATGTAGATGAAAAAACGTCCAATGCCATTACTTCGGCTGTTACCTATGGAGATATGACCAATAAGCCGGGTTGGATTCGTATGTCAATTCATCCTACCATGAGCAATGCCGAGCTTGAATTTATTGTTGATTCGTTAGAGGAACTTGCAGCCAATTTTGAGGAATGGGGGAATGATTATGAGTACAACCTACATACCAATGAGTTCAAGTACAAAGAAGGGGACTTTGACATACAGCAAAAGGATAAGGTTGAGGCTTGGTTTGAAGGCAGTATGGCTTAACTCTTCTTTCATTATGTTTAAGGTGCTGAACTATTAACCTGATTAGTGGAATTGTGGAAATTATGCCTGGCATATTTTTAATAATTTCCACATTACCTTCTTATGCTACATGGGGAATTATTGCCTTGCTTATTGTCGTATTTTCTGCAAATATTCATCATTTTACCTCTTCTCCTAAAGTAAAAGGAGTTGGAAAGGCTATGCTCGTTTTAACCTATCATATAACTAGATTTTCTTTAGTTACCACAATAGATAATATGGGCTTGCCCATGGATGGACTGAGTTCGGGATAAGGAATGCTGGCAGCTATTCCTTATCCCGAACTCGGGTTTTTAAGGTTGCCATTACAGGCTATTAATTTATTGGGCGTATTGGTACTAACTGAGTTTTTTTATCAACAATCCTAACCTACCTTTGGCTAATAATTAAACCAAATTAGATATGAATATTCGAGTTTTATTTTTAGGACTTACCGCAGTTACTTTTTCTTGCGGAACTTCAACTACCGAAAACACAGAGGAAGAAACTATAGCTGTAGAAGAAGTTGCAGTAACTACTGAGGTAGCAATGATAGATACGGTTTCTGCCAATTACATGTTATTTAAAAACCAGTGCCTCATTTGCCATGGGGGAGCTCCAAGTCATGATAAACTTATTGCGCCTCCAATGGCAGCTATAAAATGGAGATACTCTAAGCAATTTGATAATAAAGAAGACTTTGTTAATGGAATGGTTGCTTGGGGAATTAACCCAACAGAAGAAGCGGCCTTAATGAAAGGAGCAGTAAAAAGGTTTAAAGTAATGCCAAAACCTGCTACTAGCGAAGAAGACTTACGTGTAATTGCCGAATTTGTATATGACAACGAGTTACAAGAGCCTGAATGGTTTGCAGAACATTTTAAAAAAATGCACGGAAAAGGTGGTAAAGGAATGGGAATGAAAAAGAACAAAAATTAGAAAGTTGAAGATAGTACTCATTAAGCTCTACACATTATGAATGCTATCTTCATTTTTGGATTACTTATTATTACGGCTCTTATTTTAGGAAAGCTAGTTAGCTATATTGGTCTTCCTAAAATAACGGGCTATTTATTTGCAGGAATTTTATTAGACCCGAATATATCGGGTTTAATCACTCCAAATTTCCCAGACCTTACCAACGATATTTCAAATTTTTGCTTGGCATTTATCACGTTTGAAGTTGGGAGTACTCTTTACTTGCCAAAGCTAAAGGCACAAGGAAAGGCATTGGGTCTAATGACTATATTAGAAGCCTTATTGGCCTTTGCTTTTGTGTTTGGAGGTATATTCTTAGCCAGCCAGTATCTGTTGCCAAGTGAGTTAATTGTATTTGCATTGCCGTTTAGTTTATTAATTGCAACATTAGCAAGCCCCACAGATCCATCTGCTACATTGGCCATAGCGCACCAATACAAAGCCAAAGGGCCAGTATCTTCCACCATCATGGGTATTGCTGCTTTTGATGATGCCGTAGGACTTTTATTATTTTCAATTGGCCTTGGCTTGGCTAAGTCAAGCACTGGAGCCGATGGTTCAGTGATGTCAGGAGTAGTTGATTCTTTGCTCGAAATAGGAGGGGCTTTGGTAATTGGGGTAACTATTGGGGTAATTTTTAATTTTATTTATAAATTTTTAAAATCAACTTCCAAAGGAGGAGTAAATGCTATTTTATTAGGCTTAATCGCCTTTAGTTATGGGGTAAGTAGTTGGCTAGAATTTGATTCACTTATTACTACGATGACACTTGGTTTTATGGTTACTAACTTTAACAAGAAGAGCAACGAAATATCGGAGACGTTAGAAACCTACACCGAGGAAATAATTTTTATCCTGTTCTTCGTGCTAAGTGGCCTTCATCTCAATTTAGCAGGATTTACGGATGCCATTCCATTTATTATTGTATTTGTGATTTTTAGGTCACTCGGTAAATATACAGGTGTAATGACAGGCGCAATGCTTACAAATCAGCCTAAATCAATTAAAAAATATGTAGTGGGAGGCTTAATCCCACAAGGAGGAATTGTGGTTGGGTTGGCACTCTTTATTCAGCAAATTGAAGCGTTTAATGCATTTGGGGGCTTGATGCTTAACATTATAATGGGTACCACTATTTTACACGAAATATTCGGCCCTATTATCGCTAAAGCAAGTTTGCGAAAAGCTGGGGAAATAAAATAATTTTATTAGTCCAAAATGGACAGAAATATTATCCTTAATTATCAATAAATTTTTGATAATCGGGGCGGGGAAGCATATAATAAATTACATCGGGGTTTTTACTGTTAAACCACATATTATAGCGTGCTATTATTTGCTGGTAATTAAGAAATTTATAACCTTCTTCGGCATCTCTCACTTTTCTATTCAGTTCTGCATAATCAAAAATCATTGAACTCATATTAAGTCCAAAGTTGATGGCAAGCCTACCAACAAAATAGGCTTTAAGAGAAATTGTATTCGTTACTAAGCGATTTACAGAATAATACTCAGGTCGATCGAATGGGATGTTGGGCTGTAGCACAATGCTTTCTCTAATGGCGCCTTCACGAACTACCATTACCCATCTGCTGCTATCTCCTTCAAAAAATTCACGTACATATAAGCGGTCGTTCACGAAAAAACCAGCCAATTTACTTTTAAGGAAAAGTTTTTCTTTATTCTTTTTATGATAGGTAACTAAGGGCAATTGCCCATCAAAAAGCATATATGGCTCTTCATACTTAATTTTTGTAGCTACTTTTTTGCCATTATTAAGAATAATAAAGCCCTCCATAGGTTGGTCGTATTTTTCGATAGTAACATATCTCTTATATGCTTCTTTATTTACATTTTGCGCAAAGGCAGAAGTGTAAAAAAACATAAGAACAAAGCCAGTAAGAAAGTTTTTCATTAGGTGTTTATTAGGCTAAAGTACAAATACCAAACCATTTATGGAATCTGTTTAGCTTTTTCAAATCAATTATCTAAAAGTAAATATAAAAAACTAAGAACAAAATAGATATTCTTAACTATTATTCGTTCAATTTAACTAAGGTTAAAAGGTGAAAAACACATAAATATAGTTTTCACCTTTTACATAGCCTATAATCCAATAAAAATTATCTTCGTAAATATTCATTTCTATTCTTTATAATTGCGTTTTAAAATTTAATACGATTTAAAATAATGGTTGAACAACAAGAACTTGATCAGGAGAAAATAGCAGCGCTTCAAGATAAGATAAAAAATGTATTTACCGAAATTGGTAAAGTAGTAGTAGGGCAAGAGCATATGATTAATAGGCTTCTTGTTGGCTTATTTTCCAATGGCCATATTTTGCTAGAGGGTGTGCCTGGTATTGCTAAAACATTAACGGTTAGCACGTTGGCTAAAGTCTTGCATTTGGATTTTCAAAGAATACAATTTACGCCCGATTTATTACCTGCCGATTTAGTGGGTACTATGATTTATAACCAGAAAGAGGCAAGTTTTGAAGTAAAGAAAGGGCCAGTGTTTGCTAACTTAATTCTGGCGGATGAAGTAAATCGTTCTCCTGCCAAAGTACAGTCTGCCCTGCTCGAGTCGATGCAAGAAAAGCAAGTTACCATTGGAGAAACCACGTATCCATTGGATCGCCCATTTTTAGTACTGGCTACCCAAAACCCTGTAGATCAGGAAGGAACGTATCCATTACCTGAGGCTCAAATTGACAGGTTTATGATGAAGGTGCATGTGAATTACCCTACCAAAGCAGAAGAGTTGGAAGTAATGCGTAGGATGTCAAACCTTACGTTTAGTTCTGAAGTGGATACCATTCTTACCAAAGAAGATATTTTTGCGGTTCGTGAGGCAGTGAACCAAGTGAATCTAAATGAGTCGATTGAGAATTATATAATTGAATTAGTTTATGCTACACGTGAGCCTAAGGAGTATGGCTTAGACCACGAAGCTCAATACATTCAGTTTGGGGCTTCGCCAAGAGCAACTATTAATATGAATTTAGCGGCTAAGGTTATTGCCTTCTTTAATAAACGCAATTATGTATTACCCGAAGATGTAAAAGAAGTGGCTCCTGATATTTTAAATCACCGCATTATATTAAATTATGAGGCAGAGGCTGATGGCGTAACAACACACGATGTTATTGATGCTATTTTGCACAAAGTGCCAATTAGCAATTAGAGACTTCTTTACGAGAAAACCCATATGAACGTCATTCTGACCATCGGGAAGAATCTCATGATCTTTACCAAAGTAAAAGAGATTCTTCGGGCGAAGCCCTCAGATGAGGTGTAAAGCTTTATTTTAAAGAAGAAGAAAGGTTGAAAACAAAAACCATCATAGCCTTTGCCTATTTTTTTATAGCAGCCCTCTTTGGCTTGGCTATGCGCTTATCGTTTGTATCGGATTTAGGAGTTACCTATAAGCATATTCTCCACACTCACTCGCATATTGCGTTACTTGGCTGGCTTTATAACTTGGCTTTATTTTTTATTGGTTACACCTTTTTAAAAGAAGATGTTAAAAAGTTCAATCGCATCTTTTGGGTTAGCCAGATTACCTTTTTAGGGATGCTGTTTTCCTTCCCGTTTCAAGGCTATGCCTTTTGGTCGATTAGCTTTTCAACACTTTATCTTTTTACCAGTTATTGGCTCATTTTTGAAATTTATAGATCATCTAAAAAATTAAATGAAGTAGAGTATAAATTACTGAGGGCAGGAGGCTTGTTCTTGTTTTTATCAAGCATTGGCCCCTTTGCGTTGGGGGCTATTATGGCTAACCAAATGAAAGATAGTATTTGGTATCATCTTTCTATCTTTTGGTTTTTGCACTTTTTATTTAATGGTTTTTTCTACACTGTTTTTCTAGCGTTACTGTTAAGGGAGATTAAAAAAGCCATAATCATTTCTGAGAATAAACTAAAGTGGGTTTATTACTTAACGGCCTTTTCAATCATTCCTTTGTATGCTGAATTTGTGCTTGAATCAGTATCTTCTACTTGCTTAGTAGCATTAGCCCTTTTAAGTTCTTTAGCGCAATTAGTAAGTGTTTTCTTAATTATAAAAGAGCTAAAAATCTACTTCTTGCAAATTGTGGGAAGCTTAAAGAAAACACTTTTTGGACTGTCTATTTTGAGTTTGTTATTTAAAGTGGTTTTTCAATTATTAGCCAGCTTGCCATTTTTAAACGAGCTCGTATTTAATTCTAAATCCACCTTAATTATTGGGTACTTGCATATGGTAATGCTAGGGATGTTTAGCCTTTTCTTTATTTGGGTGCTGATTGAACAAAAGGTTATTAATACGAACAAACTCTTTAAAATAGGTATCTGGGTTTTTATTGCGGGCGTGCTTTTATCTGAGCTAATGTTATTTGGCCAAGGAGTTGCTAATTATGCTTGGCATTATAGTTTGCCCAATTATTATGTCATCTTATTCTTAGTGAGCGGGCTAATGCCTTTGGGTGTTTTAGGAATGTTGGGTTCTTTCGGGTTCTCCCGCAGATTGCGCTGATTATCGCAGATCTGTATTTTTTTAATTATTATAGCTCTGTTGCTTTATCCATTCAAATTAGACCTTCATTCTCTAGCATGACAATCTTGCTTAGCCGACCAAGGTAACTGTGCTCAAATAATGGGCACGGTTGTGCCCAGAGATTACCAGGTCTTACGCCCGATAATGACGATACGGAGTTAATTAGAACTTTGTCTAAGCTTACCATTTAGAAGGTCATTCCGGAGGAATCTTAGCTAACTTGGTTTGGAAGTTTGAAGTATTGCGGCATGCACCATTAATAAAAATTTAAATGAGGCCTCTTTTCTTCTGCAAGAATCACAGATTCCTGCCTTCGCAGGAATGACAGGTTATTTGTAAAAGGTCATTGCTTCGGTTAATATTTCTTCAATAACCTCAATAGGCAAGTCTGCTTCTGGGTTAATGCGTAAAACTTTCATGCGTTTACGATTGCCTTGCTCTAGCATTGGGTGGTCTATATTTCTACCTTCTACAATGCCAATGTAGGGCAGCCCTGTTTTTTTATCTGCCCAAAAATAGCAGAACATCTTTTTCTTGTAAAGAAAAAAAGGAAGCCTGTATTTCCACGCTTCAGTAATTTCTGGGTGCAAGCCCAATATATAATCGCGCAACGCTTGCATACAGCTTTTTGTAGGCTCTTGCAGGTTAAGAAAGTAGTTATCTATGTCGCGTAGCATTTATTTTTATAAATATAACCGCAAGGTTCGCTAAGCAAAACGCAAAGTACCCCATAACATTCTTTGTGTACCTTGCGATTCCATTGCGTTCTTAGCGGTTAATTTAAAACTATTTTCCTTTCGCCAATATTGCATCCGCTTGGGTTCTGGCTTTAGCCATTATGGCATCGGCTTGTTTGTTGCCTTCGGCCTCAACCTTGGTTGCTTTTTTATTGCCTTCGTCCACCAGTTTTTTGCCCGCAATTTTTGCTCCTTTTTGTTTAAGGAAATTGCTGCCAGCTTCTTTCATTAATGCATCACTTTGCTTTTGAGCTTCATCTCTAATTTGAGCCGCTGCCTTTTTTGCCTCTGCTTTTACCTTATCTGCTTGTTTTTGCGCATCAGCCAACAACTTATCAGCTTCTTCTTTGGCTTTGGCACTAACTTCTTCTTTACTAGTAGGAACATCAACGCCTAATTTTTCTTTGGCCAATTCTGCTCCTTTACTTACAACTGCTTCTGCTACCTTTTCTTTAACGGCATCTTTCATATCAGAACCTAACAGGCTTATTTTTGGGCTATCATAAGGCCCGGTAACGCTAAGGTTGAGCTTAACTTTTGAAGATGGTTTTTCAGAACTGCCCATTAATTTATTAAGGGCTGCATTGGCTTGCTCGCCTAGCTGGCCGGCAGGAATGCTGGTTGCAATTTTATAATCAAGGATACCATCAAGGCTGGTGCTGCCCGATATGGTTGATTTATTGCCATCGATAACAACATCGAAAGGAGCTACGTTCACCACGCCATTTTCAATTTTCACTTGCATATTAATGTCTTTCAAAGCCATTTCTTCTTTGGTTCCTTTACTGGTAAACTTGCTTAGTGCTGTTACAAATTTTCCGCCAGCTAATTTGGCTGAAGCAATCTTTAATAGGCCAGCACCATTTACGGTTTCATTTATGGGCATTAATTTCTGGTCTAAATCACCACTCATTGTAAAGTTGGTGGTTAAGTTGCCGTGCATGTTTTCGGCAATAGGAGCCATTTTTTGCACTGTATTAAAGGCCTTAAACGATTCTTGAATAGAAATATTTTTAATGCCAAAATCCATATCAAATTTGGGAGCCGAAGGTTCTTTAGTATCATATACTCCGTTAAAAACTATTTTACCACCAAGGGTTTTGGTACTCAAGTTATTCATATCCAAGATGCCATCTTTAATTATAAGTTTGCCTTTGGCATCGGTTAAAAACAATCCATCATACTCAATTTGAGCAAGGTTGGCACTCATCACAAAATCAATATTCTTAGGGATTGCCGTGTCATAGGTTTCTTCCTCTACTGATGTGGAGTCTTCTACAACTACTGCTTCTTCTACCTCAGAAGTGGTCATAAACTCATCTACCAAAATATTATTTGAGGTTAAGTTTAAATTTCCTACAAGCACTTCATTGGGCTTTAATGCATAATTAATGTAATTGGAGAGCTTACCAGTAGCCGAAAAATCACTTTGGCCAACCTTGGAGTCAAAGGCATCTAAGTTGATGCTTTCTGGGGTAAAACTTGCCTTAGCAGTTGAAATCGTCATTCCCTGAGGCAGGTATGCTACATCTGAATAATAGAATTCTGTTAAGTCAAATTTACCACTCGCAGGAATGGTAGAAGTTAAGGTATCATATACGCCTTTGGCTTGAATGTTTGCATCTAGCATCCCTTTCAACTCCATTCCCTCCATCGGGAAAAGCTCCATCATTTCTGCAAAATTGATATTGGCTGAAGCATTTAAATCAAGTGGGTAATCTATTAAATTATCAATTTTTAAAGTAGCATCAATGGGGTTTTTGCCCAGTTCTATATGAAATTGACTGATGTTAATTTTTGTGTTGTCGATATTTCCGTCTTTATTATCAATAGCCATTTTAAATTGTACATTGTCAACAGCCGTGGGTAAACCGGGGTATTGAAAACGTCCATCTTTAATGCCCATAAACACATTAAAAGCAGGCATTCTATCATCGGTGTACATGCCCTTTAGGCTTGTATTAAATTCAACTGAACCAGCAGCAGTTAAGCCTTCAAAGTCGGTGGCGTATAAAGCAGGTATTAAGGAGAGTACACTTTTAAAGCTGTTATTTTTAGAAGTGATCTTTAAATCCATATCATACCCATTTTCGGGCATGCTAAACCAACCATCAACACCCATAGTAAACTCATTAACGGCTAAATCATTTTCTTTAAATGTGAACTTAAAGGCATCCATATCCATGGCCATGGCCATATCAGCGGTTAGCTTTTTGTTCTTCATATAAGTTACGCCATCGTAACTAATAGTGGCAAGTGTTGCTTCTGTTTGCATATTCATATCAAATAAGGACAGCGAAAAATCGCCCGAACCCGTATGATTTAGTTCTTTAATTTCCATTAAAAATGGAATGGTTTCATCATCATAGGTAATATCGCCCCCAATGATTTGCCATTTTTCTATAGACATATTAAAAGATTCTGATCCTTCTCCTGAATCTTCCTCAATTTCTTCCACTTCTTCTGAGGGAATGGCAATGTCATAATTGGCTTTGCCATTGGCTAGTACTTTAATCCAAATTACAGGGTGGTCTAGTAAAATCCCTTGTACACTCATTTGGTCATCAAAAATAATTTTTTTAAGGTTGATAACTACTTCAAAATTCTGAGTAGAAAATAGCACTTTCCCTGCAAAATTATCTC
>JAMOMJ010000245.1 GCA_027067135.1 Cyclobacteriaceae bacterium | reverse complement strand
TAACTAGGGCTAAGTCGTAACAAGGTAGCCGTACCGGAAGGTGTGGCTGGAACACCTCCTTTCTGGAGATCTTGCCCGTTGGTTTGTTTCTTTTTGCTTTCTCTTTTTCATAAGGGGGATTAGCTCAGCTGGCTAGAGCGCCTGCCTTGCACGCAGGAGGTCATCGGTTCGACTCCGATATTCTCCACTATTATAAGTTGAGAGTTAAGAGTTTTAATTGAGCTTTCATCCATTTTATAAACAACGAACGAGTTGTTTTGTTTTCATTGATATTAGGATTGTAAAGATCCACTAAGCTAGATGCTTAAGAAGTATAAATAGATGAGCCATTTATTTATAAAGACTAAGCTGTTTACTGGCAGAAAAGTTCATTGACATGTTGAGTAGAGAATTAAATTGAGTACAGATAGTAGAATATATTAAAAAAAGTAAGCAAGGGCGTATGGAGGATGCCTAGGCTCTTAGAGGCGAAGAAGGACGTGATAAGCTGCGAAAAGCTACGGGGATCGGCACACACGAATTGATCCGTAGATATCCGAATGGGACAACCCGGCATGTTGAAGACATGTCACCTTAATTTATTGAGGAGCTAACCCGGAGAACTGAAACATCTAAGTACCCGGAGGAAAAGAAAACAATTAGTGATTCCGCAAGTAGTGGCGAGCGAACGCGGATTAGCCCAAACCAGAGTAGTTACGGCTGCTTTGGGGTTGTAGGACTGCGATATCTGACATGTAAATGAACTTGAACTGACTGGGAAGTCAGGCCATAGAGGGTGAGAGCCCCGTAAAGGTAAGTTTGCACGAAGTAGCAGTATCCTGAGTAGGGCGGGGCAGGTGAAACCCCGTTCGAATCTGCCGGCACCATCCGGCAAGGCTAAATACTCCTAAGAGACCGATAGTGAACTAGTACCGTGAGGGAAAGGTGAAAAGTACCCTGAATAAGGGGGTGAAATAGTACCTGAAACCATACGCTTACAAGCGGTTGGAGCTCCGATTAATCGGGGTGACAGCGTGCCTTTTGCATAATGAGCCTACGAGTTACTCTTCTCTGGCAAGATTAAGTCTTTAAGAGACGTAGTCGAAGCGAAAGCGAGTCTGAATAGGGCGATAAAGTCAGGGGAGGTAGACGCGAAACTTGGTGATCTACCCATGACCAGGTTGAAGCCGCGGTAAAACGTGGTGGAGGACCGAACCAGTTGACGTTGAAAAGTCTTTGGATGAGTTGTGGGTAGGGGTGAAAGGCCAATCAAACTGAGAAATAGCTCGTACTCCCCGAAATGTTTTTAGGAACAGCGTGCGGGTTTATTCTTATAGAGGTAGAGCTACCAATAGGACTAGGGGGAGTCAAATCCTACCAAATCCTGATGAACTCCGAATGCTATAAGATTTACCGTGCAGTGAGGGTTTGGGTGCTAAGGTCCAAATCCGAGAGGGAAAGAACCCGGACTAACAGCTAAGGTCCCAAAATGTATACTAAGTTGAACTAAGGTGGTCCAGTTGCTTAGACAGCCAGGATGTTGGCTTGGAAGCAGCCATTCATTTAAAGAGTGCGTAACAGCTCACTGGTCGAGCGACAGGGCATCGATGATAATCGGGCATAAAGTATACTACCGAAGCTTTAGACTCCGAACTTGATTCGGAGTGGTAGGGGAGCATTCTAACATCAGTGAAGCCGTCTGGTAATGGGCGGTGGAGAGGTTAGAAAAGCAAATGTAGGCATAAGTAACGATAATGCGGGCGAGAAACCCGCACACCGATAGACTAAGGTTTCCACGGCAATGCTAATCAGCCGTGGGTTAGTCGGGTCCTAAGGCGAACCCGAAGGGGGTAGTCGATGGATAATGGGTTAATATTCCCATACTAGCTATAAGAGTGATGGAGTGACGGAGTAGTGAAAGTCCCGCCCCGAGACGGAATTCGGGGTTGAAGGGTGTAGGTATTGGTTGCATAGGTAAATCCGTGCGACTAGCTGAACCTGATAGTACCACAATGCTACGGCAGCGTGGATAGTGGACCTAATCAGACTTCCAAGAAAACCTTCTAAACTTATCTTATAGCTACCCGTACCGTAAACCGACACAGGTAGTCAAGGAGAGAATCCTGAGGTGCTCGAGTGATTCATGGCTAAGGAACTAGGCAAAATAGCCCTGTAACTTCGGGAGAAGGGGCGCTTCCTCACCTTCGGGTGAGAAGCCGCAGTGAAAAGGCCCAGGCGACTGTTTAGCAAAAACACATGGCTTTGCGAAATCGAAAGATGAAGTATAAGGCCTGACACCTGCCCGGTGCTGGAAGGTTAAGGGGGGATGTTACCCCGGATTTATTCCGGGGGAAGCATTGAACTGAAGCCCCAGTAAACGGCGGCCGTAACTATAACGGTCCTAAGGTAGCGAAATTCCTTGTCGGGTAAGTTCCGACCTGCACGAATGGTGCAACGATCTGGGCACTGTCTCAGCCATGAGCTCGGTGAAATTGTAGTCGCGGTGAAGATGCCGCGTACCCGCAACGGGACGGAAAGACCCCATGAACCTTTACTACAGGTTCACATTGGTATTGGGTAAATGATGTGTAGGATAGGCGGGAGACTCTGAAGCTGTGCCGCTAGGTATGGTGGAGTCGTTGGTGAAATACCGCCCTTTATTTATCTGATGCCTAATCCCTTTCGAGGGAGACAGTGTGTGCTGGGTAGTTTGACTGGGGTGGTCGCCTCCAAAAGAGTAACGGAGGCTTTCAAAGGTACCCTCAGCATGTTTGGTAATCATGCGCAGAGCGCAATAGCATAAGGGTGCTTGACTGTGAGACCTACAAGTCGATCAGGGTCGAAAGACGGATATAGTGATCCGGTGGTTCCGTATGGAAGGGCCATCGCTCAAAGGATAAAAGGTACTCTGGGGATAACAGGCTGATCTCCCCCAAGAGCTCATATCGACGGGGAGGTTTGGCACCTCGATGTCGGCTCGTCACATCCTGGGGCTGGAGAAGGTCCCAAGGGTTGGGCTGTTCGCCCATTAAAGTGGCACGCGAGCTGGGTTCAGAACGTCGTGAGACAGTTCGGTCCCTATCTGTTGTGGGCGTAAGAAGTTTGAGAGGATCTGACCTTAGTACGAGAGGACCGGGTTGGACTAACCTCTGGTGTATCGGTTGTGGCGCCAGCTGCATTGCCGAGTAGCTACGTTGGGACGAGATAAGCGCTGAAAGCATCTAAGCGCGAAACTTACCTCAAGATGAGACTTCTTTATAAGGGTCGTTAGAGACGATGACGTTGATAGGCTGCAGGTGTAAAGGTAGAAATACCAAAGCCGAGCAGTACTAATTACCCGTAAGCTTTTTTTACAGTCTATCTGTAGTTAATTTATTCTCTTGCTTTACATGTCAAAGATATTATAGTCGTGTTGATACAAATAATTGATATTATTTGTTAGTGACTAAAGATTACATGGTGATTATAGCGAAGGTGTCCACCTCTTTCCATTCCGAACAGAGAAGTTAAGCCCTTCAGCGCTGATGGTACTGCCATAACAGGTGGGAGAGTAAGTCGTTGCCAGCTTTTATTATGCTTCCTAGCTTTAGCAGAGAAGTGTTACAAAGGGTTATTGCCGCATAGGCTTTAACCCTTTTTTTATGGACAAATCTGAGGTTTATTTTCGAGCAGACATATTTGGCAACTTCATTTTTAACTTAGTGCCTTTGTTTAGTTCTGACTCAATAGATACGTTACCTTTAAGTTTTTGAATAGTTTCTTTAACAATATAGAGGCCAAGACCAGACCCAGCATTTTGATCTGTGGCCCTAAAGAACATCTTAAATACATCACTTTGGTATTTTTTCTCAATGCCATTACCACTGTCTTGAATATCTATTTTTGCGTGCCCATTTACAACTTCAATATCGATATCAATTTTAGTATTAGCAGGGTCGCTATACTTAATAGAATTACTAATAATATTATTGAAAATTATTTTCATCCTACTCATATCTGAATAGAATATTTTGTCTTGGTGTAAGTGGAAATTCGGTTTTGGAGGAATTGAGTTCATTGAGAATTTTAGATAATCGAAAGTTTCATTAACTAATTGTTCGAAATCTATTTTCTCCCTCTTGGGTTTAATTCTTGCATTTTTTGTTAATTCAATAATGTCTTTAATAAAATTATCTTGTGTTATTGCGCTTTTTTCTATTTGTTTAATGCAAGCTAATACGTTGGATTTAGAATTATCATTCTTAGCAATATTAACTAATCCTAGTATAGATGAAATTGGAGCTCTTAAATCATGGGATACTTTATACACAAAATTGTCTAGTTCTTCATTGGTCTTACGAAGTTCATCGTTAGCGATAAGAATTTTTTTCTCTGTTTTTTCTCTCACCTTAATTTCGTTTGCAAGTTGAAGTGTTCGTTTATCAACAGCCACTTCTAAGTTTTCGTTAAATAGAGCTAATTTATTACTTGCTACTTGTCGCTCATAAATTGCTGTGGAGAGGAGTACTACTGTTATTCCTATTACTAATATGAATAATTGTAAAATAAGTAAACTCTCTTCGGGAACGTCTAATATGAATGGACCTGAAGAGTTTATTGTTATGTAAGTTGAGAATATTGATATGGCAACAACTACAAGGGTTGCCATTTGAATATTTGATCGAAATGATACCCAAAATAAAAGGGGTATGATCAAAAAAGGGAACGAACGTTCTAAAGCAACTGGTAAATCGGATTTATTCATTACATATAGAAGAGCACCAATAGCACATAAATAAGTAACTGATTCTATAATTCCTTTCCAACTAAAGGAAACTCGAGCACTATTCTTAAACCAAGCTATTATTAAGTTTGTAAAAAGCCATATACCTATTAGTTCCGATAGATAATTTGACAACAGAATTTTGGTAAATACGCCTGCAGTTGGAGTTTGCAAATAATAGATTCCGAGAGTGTATGTTAAAGCTCCAATTATTGCTACCAACATGGATATTCCTAATAGAATAAAGGTTCCTGAAGTTTTGTTATGTGGGGTTACCTCTGGTGTTATAAACAAGTTATATAGCTTAAGCCCAATAAGTGCTTCGAAAACGTTAGCAACACTAATAGTTATGATTACAGAAACAACGTCTATACTAATAGCAATTCCTTGTGTAGTAAATACAATTATATAGGTAATGAGAGAGCCTATAAAAATAGCTGGCCAAATACGGTAACCTAATAAAATAGTTAATGCAAATGCTATGCCAGATGGAGCCCAAATTGGGTAGCTACTTATGTCATTAAATACTAACCATAAGCCAAGTTGTGCTGCTAATAAGTAAAGTGCTACAACTCCAATAATTTTAAAATCAGTACTGCCAACTAATGCTTTGAGTGCATTAATTTTTAACATATAGAGTATAAAACTAAGAAAAATGTGGCTTTTAGCCAAATAAGCTTTAATCTATTACTTTAACTAAAAATTAATTACAAAATTGGTTGATATAGTTTAGAGCTTTACTTTCACCCATTTGTAATGCCCTATTAAAATCATCACAGCCATCATAAGGTTTATTACCATGCACTAAGGACATGCCTCTTAATAATAAGGTTTGCCTTAATTTTAAATTGAGGGGATTGTTTGGTTTGATTTCTGACTTTGATTTAATTATATCCTTAAAAATTAAATCAATACAGGTTGAATAGTCTTGGTATGCTTGCTCATACCTTTTTAAATTGTAGTAAACATTTCCCCTAAGTTGGAAATAAATTATCGAATTTTTATTAATTTCAATGGCTTTGCTAATATCATTTAAAGAAGACCTAAAGTCTTCCATAACGAACCGAACTACTGCTCTTTGGTGATAATATGAATCTTTGGTATTATCCAATTCAATTGCCTTATTAATATCTATGAGTGAAGATAGGTTTTGCTTGTTCTTGAGCTTATAATCACTTCGATTATTATAGTATCTGCCATTTTTTGGGTTAAGTGCTATTGCCTGGTTTAAAGCTAAGATAGCATTTTTAAAATCACGTTTTAGTGATTTTGGATTTAATGTGTGAGCATAATAGAAAGCCTTGAGCTCGAATAAATCTGAATTTGTAGGCTCAATACGGATAGCTTCATTAACATCGTTTAAAAGATAATTTCTATGGTCTTTTAATTTATAATGAAGGGCGGCCCTTTTAAGATAAATACTAGCTTTGTTCGGATTGTAAAGAATGGCCAGGCTATACTGGCCTATTGCCTTCCTATCTTCTTTTCTTAATTCAAAAATTTCTCCTTTTAATGCGTATGGCGCTGAAAATTTTGGAGAAAGTTTAATGGCACTGTCAAGTTCAATCAAGGCCAAATTTAAGCTATCTTTTTTAATGTACTCTTTTGCAGTAATGTAATGTACTCGACTGGTTTCTTGAGCCAAACTGTTTTTTGATAACAGTAATAAGAGGGCTATGGTTAAGAATAAAAAGAGTATATTTTTCACAAGGGCGTAATGATAGTAAAAGTAGATGATTATTGAACCCAATGGTCTTATTTTTTTATAACTTGGCAGAAAAAAAGGAAAGTGGAAGTATTAATTTTTATTGGAGGGTTGATAACAGGAGGAGTATTAGCTTATTTTTTTAGTAGTAAGGTTGCACAACAAAAACTAGACAACCTAACTTCTAAAATAGACGAGGATAACACTGGTCGTGCTAAAATGGATAATGAACTTAAAGAAGGGAGAGATAGGATTATTTTTCTAGAGCGAGAACTGGCTAAATCAGAAGCTGATAATAGAAATTTAGAAATACGTTTTGTTGAAGAAGCTAAGATGATGGAAACTCGGTTTGAGAACTTAGCCAATAAAATTTTTGAAGAAAAGAGTAAGAAATTCACAGATCAGAATAAGTCGAACTTAAAAGATTTATTAGGACCGCTTAAAGAGAGAATTGTAACATTTGAGCAAAGAATTGAAAAGTCGAATAAAGATAGCTTAGAGTGGAATGCAACTTTAAGAGAACAAATTTCTGCCTTAAAAGAGTCAAACTTACAAATGACTAAAGAAGCTGAAAATTTAACGAAGGCTCTAAAAGGTGATTCGAAAATTCAAGGAGATTGGGGAGAACTACAGTTAGAGCTTTTGCTGGAAAAGGCAGGACTGGAAAAAGAAATTCATTTTACAACGCAAAGTGCTATTAGAGATGATGAAGGAAACCTTAAGCGGCCTGATTTTATTATTAATTTACCAGAAGAGAAACATTTAATAATAGACTCAAAAGTTTCGTTAACTGCCTATGAAAGATACGTTGGAGAAGAGGATGATGAGAATGGACTAGTTTATTTAAAGCAACATTTGGCTTCCATACGTGAAAAAATCAAAGAGTTGAGTGAAAAGAACTATCAAGATTTATATGGTTTGAATGCGCCAGACTATGTAATGATGTTTATTCCAGTTGAGCCAGCTTTTCATCTAGCTGTGCAGAACGATGATTCGCTTTATAATTATGCGTTGGATAAAAATATAATATTGGTTACAACAAGCACTTTGCTTGCTGTTATGCGAACCGTTGCTTATATCTGGCGGCAGGATAAGCAGACAAAGCATGTGCTGGAGATTGCAAGAGTTGGAGGGACACTTTATGATAAATTTGAAGGTTTTACGCAAGATTTAATAAAAGTAGGTAAATCGTTGGATGCTACTAAAACGAGTTATCAAGATGCCATGGGTAAACTTACTGAAGGAAAAGGGAATTTAGTAAGCCAAACGGAAAGACTAAAAGAATTAGGAGCAAAGGCTAAAAAATCAATTAATCAAAAGTTGTTGGATAGGTCTGAAGGTAGTTTAGAATAACTTGTTATTGGCTAATTATAAAAGACCTTGAAATATCAACTTGGTTGCCAACAAGCCGTGCAAAATACATGCCGTTTTGAAGATGTAGAGTTGTTATTTCAAATGTTTGATTTAACGCATTGGAAATAACCTCTTCGTACACAAAGCTACCTTGTGTATTATAGATCAACAATTTAGCTGGCTGAACTTCAGCGAGGTTGAAACTTATATTTACAAAACCATTACTTGATGGATTTGGATAGGCTGTAATTGTATTTTCATTTAATTCTAAAGGTGTAATAATGTTTGAAGCGTAGAGTTCAATCTTGTTGACAAAGGCATTATTGCCTTTTGCACTTATTAGTTCAATAACAACTTGTACGTTTTCAATTCCACTATAATCTGTTAAATCAACATAAATATTTTTCCAGTCAGAAGGCTCATTTGGTTGCCAAGGAGTTGTTGTAAAGCTTGTTGCAAGTTTTTCGCCACCTTGAATAAAGAGTGTTTCATACGTTGCACCACAATCTTTAGAAACCTTAACTTTTAACAATTCTTCATCGAACCCATTATAAGCATAGGCAAAATCGAAATGCATGGATGCTGAGTTAAGGAGACTTAAGTCTAGTGGTGGTAAAACAATCGTTTCAGATAATCCTTTGGTTAAGCTATTTGAAGCAATAAATTCTAATTGATTATTATTGAGATTCCAGCCGATGTTACTATTTTCTTTATTTCCTGTTAAAAACCAGTCAGTAGTCAGACTTTCATCTTTAAATTTTTCTCTTAATGGAATTTGAGTTGGAGTACTAGGAGAAACAACTGTTTGGGTAAAGCTATTATTTGCTATATTGTCATCTTCTGAAAGTGTAACAGTTAATTCCGCAGTACCTTGAAACGAAATTGTAGGCAGCACTAAATCAATACGTTCTCCGGGCAATAGATTTAACCCAGGGTAAGTAATAGTTGAGATAGTGGATGCTTGTGAGGTTGTTAAAATTAAGTCATTTAATGTGGTTGAACCTTTGTTTTCTACTTCTATTAATACTTCTTCCTCTATTGCACAATTGGTTGCAGGGCTCCTTAAACCGGTTAAGGCAATGTCGTTATAATTATTATTTTCTACTCGAATGTTATCGAATAAAATGCGATTTCCACCAGATGATTCTCCAATAAATGAAAAGATAACTTCTTGATTAGAATAATTGGAAAGATCGATTTGAATATGTTGCCAATCTTGGGCTCCAGAAGGGTAGAACGCAACAGGGCTATTAGCGGTAGATAAGTTTTTGCCAGAAGCATTAAATAATATATCATCAAATGTATTTCCACAATCAGTTGATATTTTTACAGATAATTTATCTTCAACATCTCGGTAAGCGTATGCGTAATCGAATAATAGTTTTGGCGAATTTGCTCCAAGTAAAAGTTTTGGAGAAATGTAAGCATCAGCCCGAGTTTCAGAGTTGTAAAAGTTAAACACCGCTGAGTTATTAGTTACTGAATAAAAAATAGATTGCTCTCTTTCTAAAACACCCAATTCCTGATTCGTTCGCACAGTCCACTGTGGGTTATTCGTAGAAAAATCTTCAAGTAAAGTTGAGACTGTTTCTGCTCTTAAACTTGTAACCTGAACTGAGTTATTATCTTCATTAATATCAGGGAAACTGTTAATTGAGTTTATAATAGCTTTAAAGTTGAGGTTGCCAAACTCGGATAAATTAACTGGGTTAAATATTAACTCTGTAGATTGATTTGTGCCTAAATCCACAATAAAATCTTGATTGGCCAACAATATATCGTTGATAAATAATGAAGCATTTACAAGGTTAATATTGCTAATGCCCACATTTTTAACCAAAAAACCAGATGAAATCTGAGAACCACAAATACCCAGACCTGGAGAGGTAAACTCAATAGCTGCAAGGTCTTCGCTATCGGGAGGATAAAGACCTGGAGATTTTGTAAGGCTTAGCCTTCTTGGGCTGTTTTCCATTATAATGACCATTCTGTCTTTTTGGTCAACACTAAAAATGTTCATGCAGTTATCATCTACATAATCCATATAGTTCATAAACATATTTTGGTTACCACATGAAGTTGTGGATGCTCCTAATGTTGGGCATCCTGTATAATTATCTTCAGCAATTGGGGTGTCATTTACATAATCATCAATACCGCAGCCTCCATCTCCCCAAATATGACGTAAGCCAAAAAAATGACCAATTTCGTGGGTTGCTGTTCTGCCTAAATTAAATTTAGCCTGCAAGTTTGCTGTTTGGTCTTTATCAATTGAGCCAAAGGCATTATAGGTAATAACTACACCATCGGTAGTAGCATTATAGGGAGGGTCTAATCCCGCTAATATATCTGATTGAGGAAATTGTGCCCACCCTAACCAGTTACAGCATAACGGAGCAACCCAAATATTAAAATAATCTTCGGATGGCCAATAATCATGAGATTTTAATTCTATATCTTCAGCAGTATTTAAATTCCAAGATGTTTGGCTGCCTTTAATTCTTGTAATTCCGTTTGTTGCCTGATTAAGTGGATCACGTTTTGCAAGAATAAACTCAAAACCAATATCACTATATAGAGATTTAAACTGGGATGGTATATTTATGCTGTCTCCATTAAGTTTTCTAAAATCTTCGTTTAATACATCGATTTGAGACAGAATTTGGGCATCGCTAATGTTAGCGCCAACACCAATTTCTTCACCATTATGAACAATATGCACAACAACTGGAATTTGATAAACAGTTATCTCATCAACATTAAAAACTTTTTGCCCACTATTTGGTGATTGAATTTGTTTTTGTAGAATCCAATTTTCAAGAACCTCTTTTGTTTCAGTATTCTCTAACTGGTTCATATATTCTACAGTTCCGCAATTACGCTGTGCTTTAACCTGTAATATAGATAGAAAGGCAACAATTGTTGCTGAAATAAAAATTTGATAAAAACGCATTAATACAAATTTAACATTTGTTCATGGATAAAGAACAATTTGTTTGA
>JAMOMJ010000244.1 GCA_027067135.1 Cyclobacteriaceae bacterium | reverse complement strand
AGGAATCTATAGGGTAATTTGTATCATTAATTACTACCCTTCACACTAATATTTATGAGATTACCGCCTTCGCGGCAATGACGGTGGGTGTGAGTAGTTACCTATAAATTATGATAGCATATAAGTTGTCATAATTGCAAAATTAAGACTGTTTTTTTTACCATAAGAGACCTTTGAATAACTATGTGGCGAAAGAAAAAATTGAACAAATTTGCCAGGTTGCAATAAAAAACTCAAAAAATTGCTGGCTATTAAACAATTTATTAATTTAAAACTCTGTCATTTCCATGAAAATGGGACCGAACGGCAGGATAGCCGTTTTGCTATGCGTAAGCAACCCAAAGGGGTTGCTACAAGGATGACAATATATGGTGTTTTAAGCCTTAAGTAAGTACCATTCAGGCAAGCCCACCTTGCGGTTTCCCACACGGAGAAAGTCGTAGGCTGGTGTTGAGCTTGCGAAACCCAGCAGCATTGTTAAATCAAACACCGAAATGCTGGGCTTCGCTCCAACCTGCCCAAAACCATATCAATAGGTTGGAGAGTGTATATTGCAATTAAGCTGTAATATTTAAAATATATCTTCAAGCGTTGCTCTGGAGCTATTGTTTAATTATAGTACTCCCCAATGTCCAGACCAATTTTCACTTTCTTTTAAGATATAAATCTTTCGTTTAAAATCCAATTAACTTGGTCTATTAACCAACCTTAATCATTACTCGTACACGCTTGGATTATTTCATTGTGGAGCTTGCGGAACAATGAAATAATCCAAGCGGATTTTTTAATTTCATGGCTTTTTAACTCGTTTTTGTGCCAATATATCTAAGCAAAATATACCTCTGCTGGAGTCTTATAATTCAGTGATTGATGGTATCTTTTTTCATTATAAAATTTAAAATATTCAGCAAGCCCCTCTTTAACTTCTTTAACACCACCATACTCTTTTAGATATATATTTTCATATTTTACAGTTCGCCACAATCGTTCTACAAATATATTATCAAGAGCCCTACCTCGCCCATCCATACTTATTTTTATATCCGCTGCAAGCAGTGGCTCTGTAAATTTATTACTTGTAAATTGACTGCCTTGGTCCGTATTAAATATCTCACATTTCCCCGCTTCCAGAGTCTCTTTTAATGTCTCAATACAAAACTCAGCTTCTAATGTTGTGCTGATTCTCCAGTTCAAAACGTAGCGGCTGTACCAGTCGATTATTGCCACTAAATAAACAAATCCTTGGCGTAATCTAACATAGGTTATATCGGTGCTCCAAACTTGGTTACATCTCACAATCGTCATATGCCTAAGTAAATAGGGTATATCTTGTGCTCTGAATTAGCCTTGCTTAGATTAACCCCTGGATATATGGCTTCTAGGCCCATCTTTCTTAGCAAGCGTCTAACTCGTTTCACATTGACCAAATGGCCTATTTGATTTAAAAAAAATGTCATCTTCTCTACACCGTAAAACGGTGTCTTGGTGTATTGTTCATCTAATAGGTTCATCAGTAGCATATTGTATTCTGATTCACCTTTTGGCACGTAATAAAGGCTTGACCTATTTAACCCAAGAATATTTGTTTGCTGCCTAACACTCAAAAGTTTGTGATGATTCATCAACCATTTTCTTTTTTCCTCAGCAGGGATAATCAATGTTTTTTTTTAGAAATTCATTCTCCACTTTTAGTTTGCCAATCTGACGGTAAAGTTCATCAACTAGTTTTTGCTGGTCTTCTTTTTGTCTTTTTCTTTTATGTGAAAAAGCATTCGGAATTTGTTCTAATGCCTGCTTTTTCCAGTTGTTTATTTGTGAAACATGAATGCTATATTGGGATGTTATTTCACTTGTGGTTTTCTCTCCCTTAATTGCTTCTAGAGCCACTTTTACTTTTGTATTAAGTGGGTGTGTTTTTCTTATTCTTGTCATTTTCAATGCCTCTTTTATTGTGAGGAATTATATCTTAATTTTTCTTGAAAACTGGTCTAGTTTTTGGGGAGTATTATACTCCCCTTGGATGATTTTACGATTTAATGCTTGAAATTCAATAGATTTTTGGTTACGATTTGTCATGGTGGCTTTATAGCTATATTCTTTTGTAAGTAATTGAATTATAACATTTTTATAGAGTCACCACATCAATTATATAAATATTCTATGAAATATTCAGGCTAGGAGCTTGTCCGAGAACAGAAAATCTACCGAAAAACAGGGCTTGGTGCTATTTATCCCTGCTTTTATGCGTATCATCCCTGATACTTAACCACATCCGTGTGGTCTAG
>JAMOMJ010000243.1 GCA_027067135.1 Cyclobacteriaceae bacterium | reverse complement strand
GTAAAGTGTTGGACATTTTATAGGGGCTTTGGTTCATTTATCAAGTTCTTTTGTTCGTTTGCAGTAGATGGTGTAATAAATACTGATGGCAAACATGACAATGACAAATGGAATGGCAGAAATTATAACTCCATTCCATCCGTAATTAAACAGTACCCAGCCTGCCATTAGTGAGGATGCGCCTTGAAATGTGAAGACACTGAAGTCGTTGATGGCTTGGACTTTATGCTTTTCATGCGATTGGTAGCTAAAATGCAATAATGATGTGCCTGAGAAGAATAAGAAATTCCATGCAATACCTAAAATTATTAATGCCCACCAATAATGCAACACACTGTGTCCTTGGGTGGCAATGACTAATACAACAGCGAACAAGCTTGAACCTATAAATAAAATATTTCTGATACCAATTTTATTACTCAGCCATGTGGTGATTAGTGATGGTAAAAACATCGCAGCAATATGTGATTGTATAACCCATTTCGTATCTGACAAACTGTGGTGATGCACTTGGTGCATACTTAATGGCGTAGATGTCATGATGTAACTCATTAATCCATAACTTAATGCCGCTGCTATCACTGATATAATGAATATGGGTTGTTTTATGATTACCCAAAGGGAACGTGAGAATTTTGCAGCAACAACCTCTTCAATGTTTGTGTTTTTAAACTTGAGCATTATCAACATTGAAATCACCGACATGATACTAATGCCAATGAAAGCCGCTGCAAAACCAATGGAATCTGCAAAAAGAGTTTGCCCAAATAATGCAATTTCAGGGCCTATCATAGCGGAAAATATGCCTGCAAACATGAGTACCGACAATGCTTTATTAATGTCTTTTTCACATGTGACCGATTCAATGGCTGCAAACCTTAGTTGTTGTGTAAAAGCTGTACTTAAACCAATAAGAAAAGCTGCAATGCAAAAAAGCACAAAGGATTGTTTGAGTATAGCAAATGCTGCAATTAAAGAACCAAAAAATGCATTAGTAAAACCTATAATAGATGCTAACCTCCTGCCTAATTTTTTGGCTAACATGGCAGCTGGAATTGTGGCAGTGGCTGTACCTGCTACCATTAATCCCAGTGGCAATGTTGCTAAGGATGCATCTGACGACATTTTACTGGAGACAATTGAGCCGATAAATACCATAATCGGTGCAGAGATAGAAACCAAAGGCCCTGAAAGAAACAACACTGTAATATTCGTTGGTAATTTCAAGTATTTTTGAATAATGATAGCAACACCTAATAAGGCTAATATTATAAGAATAAGAGGTGTAATTATTGTTATCATAAATTAGAATATTTGGCGCGCTTGAAGGGAATCGAACCCCTGGCCTACCGCTTAGGAGGCGGTCGCTCTATCCTACTGAGCTACAAGCGCATTGACGAAGAAAGCATGATTTTACCGTAAGTTCAGTTTGAGAAGAAGATAAAATTTAATTTACACAAAAGTTCGAAGGTTTGTGAAACCTTTTAGATAATTCTAAATCAGAGATTTTTGAATTAATTCACGGTACTCCAAAGGACGATGTAAATAATAACCTTGGAAAAATTGACACCCTTCATTAGCAAGAAATTCATATTGTTCTTGAGTTTCCACCCCTTCTGCTACAACCTTCATCCCAAGCTCTTGCGCCATATTTATAATAGTTTTAACGATGGTTGCGCTGTTATTATCATTCGGTAAGTTTTTTACAAATGATTGATCAATTTTAATTTTATCAATGGGCAGTTTCATTAAATAACTAAAAGAGGAATAACCTGTACCAAAGTCATCTATTGAAATTTTTATTCCAAGTAGTTTCAATTTATTAAAAAGCGAGATTGATAATGAGACATCTTCCATTAGTACGGATTCCGTTATCTCAAGCTCAATGTGATTGACAGGAATATTGTATTGGCTTATAAGCTTTGACAATCTTTGGAAAAAATATTTATTTTTTATTTGTAATACTGACACATTGACAGCAATAAAAAAATCTTTTCTGCCTGCTATTATATTTTCTCTAATTCGTATACAGGCTTGTTCTAAAACCCAATCCCCTATTTGAAGAATCAGTCGGATTTTTTCTGCAACCTCAATAAAGTCTGCGGGTCCAATCAATCCTTTCGTGGGGTGATTCCAACGAATTAACGCTTCCGCACCAACTACCTTCGCCGTTTCTGCTGCTAAAATTGGCTGGTAATGAATCACAAACTGATTATTAGTCAGTGCCAACCTTAATTCTGACTCTAAAGAGTGATTGAGTTTTACTTTTCTTTCTAAAACTTTGTTA
>JAMOMJ010000242.1 GCA_027067135.1 Cyclobacteriaceae bacterium | reverse complement strand
GGCAAAATTTGCAAGCATAGTTCTGTTATGGTTACTAATTTTAACGCAGTATAAAGGGAAATACATGGAAAATTAGTTGGCTTTTTTAGGAATCGTCACGCTAGGCTAAACTTAGAAAAAAGGAGTTTAGTTTTTCCAAATCCAGGTAGGTTTGGAGTTATCATATCTCCATCGAATTTCAATAATGGAGTTATATGATCCCAAAGAGTTGAATCTTCACAAAACCCGTGCAAGAGTACCAATGCAGGTTTTGAATTGGTGGTTAGCATTACACCAAAGTTGCCTTCGTTTTACTAACCAGTGAAATAGCAGTTTCAATAATGCCAGCCCTATCAAAACCGCACTGGTGTTGAAGTTGTTCTTGGGTACCATGCTCAATAATTTCGTCTGGTATGCCAAGCCTTTTAACTTGAGTGGTATAGTTATTTTCAGCATTAAATTCAATTATTGCACTACCGAAACCACCAACAATGGTTCCATCCTCTACGGTTATTACCTTGTTAAATTTGCTCATTATTTTATGAAGTAAATTGGTATCCAAAGGCTTAACAAATCGCATATTATACACAGCCGCAGAAATGCCTTCGTTTTCTAGATCATATGCTGCTTCAAGTGCATAATTACCCACATGACCTACTGTTAAAATGGCTAAATCTTTACCATTAACTAATTTTTCACCAGTTCCTATTTTTATGGTTTTCATAGGAGTTCGCCATTCTGGCATTACACCTTGTCCTCTTGGGTAACGAATTGTAAAAGCGTTTCCTTTTCTAGGTTTCTGAGCTGTAAACATTAAGTTTCGAAGTTCTTCTTCATTAATGGGAGCCGCAATTATCATGTTTGGTACACTCCGCATAAAGGCAATATCATAAGCCCCATGGTGGGTTGGCCCATCTGCTCCAGCAAACCCTGCCCTATCTAAACAAAAGTTAACAGGCAGGTTTTGAATAGCAACGTCATGAATTACCTGATCGTAAGCTCGTTGCATAAATGTGCTGTAAATATTGCAAAATGGAATTAGTCCTTGAGTTGCTAAACCAGCAGAAAAAGTAACAGCATGCTGTTCTGCAATGCCTACATCAAAGGCTCTTTCTGGGATGGCCTCCATCATAATATTAAGCGAACAACCAGAAGGCATTGCAGGTGTTACCCCCACAATTTTCTCATTTGCTTTTGCAAGTTCCACAAGGGTGTGCCCAAATACATCTTGGTATTTTGGAGGCTGTGGTTTATCAACTGTTTTTTTATAGATAGCACCTGTAACTTTATCGAATGAACCTGTGGCATGCCACTTGGTTTGTTCTTGCTCTGCAGGTTTAAATCCTTTGCCTTTTTTTGTAATGCAATGTAAAATTTTGGGGCCTTTAATATCTTTCATATCACTTAGTACAGAAACTAAGTGATCAACATCGTGCCCATCAATGGGGCCAAAATACCTAAGGTTAAGCGATTCGAACAAATTACTTTGCTTAAGCAAAAATGATTTTATGCTATTCTCAAATTTAGAAGCTAATTCTTGTGCGTTTGGCCCAAGCTTATTGAGTTTGCCTAGAATTTTCCAGGCCTCATCTTTAATTTTATTATACGTATGGCTGGTTGTAATATCAGTTAAATAGTCTTTCAAAGCACCCACATTTGGGTCAATCGACATATTATTATCATTTAAGATAATTAAGATATTTGAATTAGCTACACCCGCATGGTTCATGGCCTCAAAGGCTAACCCGCCTGTCATAGCACCATCTCCAATTACAGCTATATGTTGGCGGTTGGTTTCATCCTTAATGGCAGAAGCAACCGCCATGCCCAACGTAGCAGATATGGAAGTAGATGAGTGACCAACTCCAAATGCATCGTACTTACTTTCATCCCTTTTAGGAAAACCAGACACTCCTTTATAAACCCTATTTGTATGAAATTGCTCTCTTCTTCCTGTTAAAAGTTTGTGCCCATAAGCTTGGTGGCCAACATCCCATACTAGCTGGTCGTCTGGGGTGTTAAATACATAATGTAGGGCTACTGTTAGCTCCACAACTCCTAAACTAGAAGCAAAATGCCCACCATAAACAGATACACTATCTATGATGTAATCTCTAAGTTCTTTAGAAAGTTGAGTGAGTGTTGACCTATCTAGTTTTCTTAACTCTTCAGGAGAATTTATTTTTTCCAGTAAACCACCAGGTTTAATTTTCATAGCTAATTGTATTAAGGTAGTGAATAGCTAAATGCAAAGGTTTTTCTTTGCAACACGCAAAGTTACATTATTTTAAATTCTACCCTTTTAGACTTATTGCTATTATTTACAAACCTGAGTTCGGGATAAGGAATAGCTGCCAGAAAATAAAATAGTAGGCGAGCTTTTTAATATTAAAAGCAAAGATATAATGGATTATTTCCCCCGAGATTTCGGGGTTATATTAAAAAGCTCACCTGCTAGATATTTTCCCTTTGGGTTTTAACGTAGAGTAGGCTAAACTTTGGACAGGCTACAACACTCTAGTTCAAAGGTAAGTTATAAACAAGCCTAAGGTTAGCCACAGGCCCTGTTTTCATCATTACATTTTTGGGAATACGATTGTCTCCAAAGTTTATTAGTGTAACCTTCAAGTCTAACTTTTGGTCTTCGCTATACTGCTCGTAATACCTGTCCACAGCAAAGCCTGCTCTAGCTTCTACAAATACATTATCCCAAATGCGCTGCCTAACAAAGAGGGTTAAATCAATGCTTCCTCTCTCTATATAATCGTTCAAATATGCTGGGTTACCTAACCTATAAGAAGTAATAAGAGCAAAATGGCTAAACCCAGCTGTTAAATTTTCATTCACCTTATAATTTACTTTTACATAAATAGGAGCCATTCCAATTATGCTCCACTTGTCCGAAATATGCCAATCTATATAAATTAACGGTGTTAGTGCAGGTCCAAACATTTCCTGGTTATACAACAGGCCAAACCGCATGGTCAAGTTATCACTGTACTTGTGTTCAATAAGTGCTATACCCCCAAATTGCCAATTTGCACTGTTAACTTGCTCAAAATCTGTCATAAACCGAGGAGCAAAGAACAATTGCAATTTTTGCTTATCATTAATACTTTGCACCAAACCAGTTTGAAAAATAAAACCACTCAACTCTAAAGGATTAGCAACTCCTACTCCAAGCTCGGCATCCGATTGCACAAAAGAATACACATAGGTAAGGTCGTTATACCATATAGTTTTCTTGGAGAGTAAAATAGGAGCTTTCAAATTTACTAATCCACCATATTCATAGTTGGTTCCTTTAATAGGCTCTCCTACTTGTTGAGGAAAGCCAAACCTGCCAGATGCAGTAAAAATATCTAAACTTGATTGTGCTAAGGATGCCTGTAGCAGAGTAAAATAAAAAATGCCAAATAGGTAAAGAGGCTTCACAATATTAAGTAAAAATGACTCTGATATTTTGTTAATTAAAGGTAGTAAATTTAATTGCTTGAACCATAATGATTTCTAATAATAACGGCTGCTGGTTTATTCTGAGGAGTGTATCCAGAATGATCCTCTCCGCCTCTCATCATATGTTTATTAAACCACTTCCATAGAAACCCTCCTGCAAACCAAGGTTTACTCCAAGTGGAGTTATATAAAGCCTGTAAAGCAATCTCCTGTTCCTTCATAGAGTGCTTTACTTTTGTATAAGATTCCCAAGGGCGTATAGTTGTGCCTTCAATACTTCGGTAGCCATACTCGGTAAACAAAATAGGTTTTTTATATGTGATACTCACCTCCTCCAATTTGTTTATAGTGGGTTGCCATGCTAATTCCAGTTCTTTCAAACTTGGGTTTACTTTATCTGTTAGTGGAAAATAACCATTAACACCAATATAATCCATCTCTTTCCAAAAAGGCGTTTCAATATACTCATCCCAATTGGCTGCGTAGGTAAGTTTACCTTTATAAACAGTTCTTACCTCTCTAATAAGTTGATGCCAAAAAGCAGGGCGGATTTTGATAAACTTCCTCCATTCGGTACCAATACAAAATAATTCCACTTTATGCTCCTGAGCAATTTTTGCAAATGTGAGAATGTAATTTTTATACCCTTTTTCTAATTCAACCCAATCTTCTTCTTTCTCCAATTCGAAATCGCCTGTATATGCCCCATGGCTTATCCAAACATGAGGCTTGAGCATAATTTTTAGATTTGCCTCTTTAGAAATTAAAATATCTTTAGTTATACCTTCAGTAGTTTCTGAGACCCATTGTCTTTCAGAATTAAAAATTAGTTTATTCTCACCCTCTCGTAAAAAACCATAAGGCATTAATGCAACCCAGTTTGCTCCAATATCTGTTATTGAAATAATATCTGTTGAATCTATGAGTACATTAGCTGCGGCATAACTTAAACCATTAATTTTAGTAAAATTGTGTTGGCTTTCAGAAACTGTCTTCAAAGCACAATTTGATACAGAAAAAGCAATTAAAGTACTCAGTAGCAGATATAAAAATCTAATATTCATTAGCACAAGTTAACTCGAAAGATATGGAAATATTCAATAACCTCTTTAATAGCAAAGACATATTTAAGGAAGTAACTGAATACTGGTCACCCAAAATAATTAGCCCGCATTATTCATCGTATGTTGATACTAAATGATAAACCAATGAAAAACAGTTGGTTATGTTCAAACAAATTATAATCATTGAGACATCCTTTTTTGAACAATTCAGGCAAGGACACCTCTATTAACTTAACCATCCTATCGTTTTTATTTTGTAATATTTTCAACAAATTATCCTACCATAAAAGGAGATAAAGTTTTATATTTATCCAATATTTGCAAGAACAAAATAGAGTTAAAATCATTGTGTATATTTTTAATTTTATGAAACTCATAAAACCAATGCACACTACCAAAAAATTAAAATATGGGACTATTTGATAGTATAAGAGGAGAATTTATTGACATTATTGAGTGGACGGACGATTCCAACGACACCCTTGTCTATAGATTTGAAAGGCATGATAATGAAATAAAAAACAACGCAAAGCTTGTTGTTAGAGAAGGACAAGTTGCAGTGTTTATTAATGAAGGGCAATTAGCAGATGTTTTTACACCTGGAACCCACACCTTAAGTACTCAAAACTTACCTATTCTTACCACTTTAAAAGGGTGGAAGTACGGATTTGATAGCCCATTTAAGGCAGAAGTCTATTTTGTAAGTACTCGAAATTTTACGGATCAAAAGTGGGGAACTAAAAACCCTATCACCCTTTCTGATGCCCGATTCGGAATGCTCGAAATTAGAGCTTTTGGCACGTACGTAATAAAAGTGGATGACCCAACAATTTTTCTTAGAGAAATTGTTGGCACTGATGGGCATTTTACAACTGATGAAATATCCAATCAGCTTAGAAGCATGATTGTAGCACAATTTACCGATGCCATTGGTGAAGCAGAGTTACCTGTTGAAAAATATGCAGCTAATACCAATGAAATATCTAAGTTGGTAAAAGATATAATGCAAGAAGATTTTAATGGGTATGGCATTAAGCTTACTAAGTTCTTAATAGAGAATGTTTCAATGCCCGAAGAAATCAAGAAAGAGATTTTTGAGCTTAGCAGACTGGATAGCATTGACCTTGATAAATTTGCTAAAATTAAAGCGGCCAAAGCCATTGAAAAAGCGGCTGAAAACGAAAGTGGAACAGCAGGTGCTGGCATGGGCATGGGCATGGGCTTTGCTATGGCCAACCAAATGGGTAACGCTTTTGCCCCTCAACAACAACAAGCAGCAGCACAACCTGCTGTGGCAGCTGGTGGAGCTCCGCCTCCAATACCAGTAGCCGAAACTTACCACGTTGTAGTTAGTGGCCAACAAGCTGGCCCTTTTGATATGGCAACCTTGCAAAAAATGATTTCTGAGAATCAGATTACAAAAGAATCGTTAGTATGGAAACAAGGCATGCCTACCTGGACAGCTGCTGGTGAAGTTTCTTCGTTGTCAAATTTATTTGGAGCTGTTCCTCCCCCACTCCCTCCTAGTTAACACATGGAAAACGAAGAAAAAAACATGCAACCAACCGTAGATACGTTTGGTTGTGTAGAGTGTGGAGCAGATTTAAAGTTTAAACCTGGCACAACGGCATTAACCTGTGAATATTGCGGAGCTAAAAATGAAATTCCTGTTTCAGATATTGAAATACAAGAATTAGATTTTCATGAATATTTTAAAAAAGGAGCTAAGGAACAAGAAACTATTGAGGTAAACCTTGTAAAATGTGATACCTGTGGAGCAGAATCTTCTCTGGAATCTAATATTACATCCTCCTCTTGTCCCTATTGTGCTACACCACTAATTGTGAGCAATGCTCATGCTGAAAACATTATTCAACCTAAAAGTTTACTTCCCTTTAAGCTAACCAAAAAGGAAGCAATTGAAGCTTTTAAAACTTGGATTAATAAGCTTTGGTTTGCACCTAATGCTTTAAAGAAGGCAGTTTTGTCATTCGATCATTTTAAAGGTGTTTACTTACCATTTTGGACGTTTGATTCGAAAACGACCACTCAATATACCGGCCAAAAAGGAGTTCATTATTATGTAAGTGAAAATTACACGACCACTGAAGACGGGAAATCCGTTACAAAAACCAGACAGGTGCAAAAAACCAGATGGCATTATGCTGCCGGGCAAGTAACCCACGCTTTTGATGATGTGCTAGTACCCGCTTCTGAGTCGTTACCAAAAAAGCAAGTGAAAGAACTGGAGCCTTGGGATTTACCTAACCTCGTGCCTTTTGACAAAAAGTACTTAAGTGGTTTTATTACAGAAAAATACCAGGTAAACTTAGAATCAGGTTTTAACCGAGCAAGGGTTGACATGGAAGACAGCATTACTGGACTTATTAGAAGAGATATTGGTGGAGATGTACAACGAATTCATACAAGAAGCACCCAGTTTGAAGACGTTACTTTTAAGCATATTTTATTACCTGCCTATGTAAGTGCTTATAAATTTAAAGAAAAACTATACCGATTTATGGTAAATGCACGTACTGGCGAAGTGCAAGGAGAACGGCCATGGAGTGTAATTAAAATCACGCTGGCTGTACTTGGTGTAATTGCCATTGCTGCCGCAGCTTACTTCCTATTCGGGAAATAGTACTACTAAAAGGTAAATCTATTACAAGCCCTAATATACTATCATTCAGTCATTTGCTCGGTATTTGGTACTCACCAATATTTAACATTGTTTCCGTTACAAATACCTGTGCGAATGCCTTACTAACAGCATCTTAAAGCTTTCATAACGAAGTCTCTTGCGGAATTAAGATACTAATGAGTATAAGTCATCTCTAAAGTATTAGGAGGTATTTCAAACGAATATACTAGCTCAGAGTTAGAAATAGTTTTGATATTCCAAGTTTCATTTCGTGTATCTCCACTAGGAAAATTGATTTTTAAAGTAAGAACAGTTTGGTTGCTATTTAAAGACCAAGTCCCTGTTCCTTTCTCAGCTAATTGCTCATTAGTGCAGTTTCCGTCACTAGTAAAGGCAATAAAATCGTTTTTATATAAATTAGTGTAAAAAGTAGTTGTTGTTTGATCGTCTCCCTCTACAGTGCTGAATGTCCAGCTTCCACTAGTTAGTTTGGGAGCTAAATCTTCTACAACTACATCTTCAGGTGTACACGAGTTAAATAAAAGTAACCCAACTACTGTAACACCAACAAAAGCTCTGTATAAATTTTTCATATTGCCTGCATAAATTATTCTACTACATAAAGTTAGCAAAATCTATTCCGTATTAATTAGCGGTAATTAATTTTATTAATATAAAATACTTTCCGGTTAAGCTTTACACCAGAATCTTTCAAGTTTTTTATGCGCTGAACACCATACGCAATAAATGTATTTCCATACCACTTTTCTAGCCCACCAATTTTAGAAGAAGAATAAGAGTTTACTTTATCATCTTCAAAACTAAGTTTCAAATCGTCAAATTTCTTTCCTTCAACAACCTCAGACCCACTAATTATTTTACTTCTAATTTGGTTGTCATATAAGTATAAAAGCACAATACCTTCATCAACAAAGGCAGCATGAATAAATTGCTCGAGCGAATATGAAAGTACGTCTTCAATTTCAAAGCTATTATCCCAAATCATCTTCCCGTTAGAATCAAATGCGGCTACAACACCATGTGTATATCTATAGCCTGCAAAGTTGGTTGGCACATATTCATCTGAGTTATACCCATAACCCCCCAATTGCCCACCATCATCTCCGTAATAATAATTCGAAGATGAATATTTTGGATAAAAGGCTTCGCCAAGTAAAATGTATGTATCTTCTTGTTTATACACTTCGTGTACCAGCAATCTATAATTAAATTTTACTTTTTTCCCTTTTATTTTCTTCCTATCAATTCTATCAGAAACCCTTTTTTGCCTCTTGGCTTTCATATAATTAAAAAAGTTCTCGAAGTCGGCATAGTTTATATATTCAATCTGTTGCTGGTTTTCTTCGTTAACTGCACCCAAAAAAAGCCCTTGTGAGAAATCTGACCTTTTTCCTCCATACGTACCTACTACTAGGTTTGCAATGTCCTCTACATCTGCAATTCGACCAAAAATTAGCCCCTTATCATAGTCAGGATTAAAAGTATAAGTGTTTAAATAATCACCATATATATTATAACTTTTTATGGTGAGCGTATTTCGCTTATCAAAAGTTCGATCGCTCACCATTACTGTAATGGAGCTGTCATCTACTTTTAACTGAACAAGTTCTGTTTTGGAACCAAAAATACCAGGCAATACTTTAGTTTTATTCTCACTAAAACTATAATGAATCACAACTGGTTCATGATTATAATAACCTCCTAATAAAGCTGCCCCATTGGTTACTTCAAATTCGGTTAAATTTAGAGGAACAAAGTTTTTAATGGTGTACCGAAGGGTATCTCCAGTTTCACTTTTCATTTCCATTAATTTTAAATCTTTCGAACTACCTGTGGTTTGCTGAAATAGAAAAAAATAACTTTCCATTGAATAGTCATACCCTCTAAAAGAAATATTTTTTTCCATGTAGAGCCTCCTTTGCCAACTAAGATTAAGTGCGGTATCTAAGAGAACAAAATCCCACAACTGACCTCCATTTTTATTAAAATCATTCAAGGTTCTATATAAGATAACCCCATTTTTACCACCCAACATCACTTCATATTCATCATCATAGCCTTCTAGTTCAACCTCAAATCTTTTAGGTTGCTCCAACTGCGAAAAACCTAAAATTGGAAGAAATAAAAAGAAAAATAAAAATCTAGTCATTTATTATTTCGTTATGGCTAAAAGTCGTTTGCTGATATTACGTATAGGAACAAAATAAGTTGATTTTTGCTCCTATATAAAAAAATCAAGTACTTTTAAATCAATGAAGAATAAAGATATAATAAAACTGCTTAGTACCACAGCTTCGTTTATGGAGCTTCACGGAGAACATGATTTTAAAATTAAAAGTTATAGCAATGCGGTTTATAATCTGGAAAGAATTAACGAAAAACTAGCTCGTCTTAATTTAGCTGAACTAGAAAAAATTGACGGTGTAGGCAAAAGTATTGCAAAAGCGATTGATGAAATAAACAGTACTGGAAGTTTTGGTAAATTGACTGAGCTGAAAGCACATACACCTATTGGCCTCCTAAAGCTAATGAGACTAAGAGGTATTGGAGCTAAAAAACTCAAAACCCTTTGGTCAGAACTTGGTATCGACTCGATTGATGCCCTTTCAGAAGCCATCTTAAAAGGGGGGCTTAAATCTCTCAAAGGGTTTGGAGATAAAACCATAAAAAACATTAGTGAAATTTTAGATTTTGCAAAAGAAATGGAGGGCTTTATTCATTATGCAAATGCAGAACAATTAGCCAATAAAATAAAATTAAGGGTTGAACAAGAAATACCCAGTGTAAACATTGAATTTGTTGGTAAACTCAGGCGTAAATGGGAGGTAATTAACCAGCTTGAATTTGTTGTTGCAGCAGAAAACTTAATGCTAATTGATAAAACCCTTTGCAGTTTTGATATTATTGAAAAAGTTCCTTCTAAATCGGGTCTTTTTACTTGGCGAGGATTAACAAATACAGAAGAGCCTATTGAGGTTGTCTTTTATTTTTCATCTTTAGAAAAGTTCACTTCAACCGTATTTCTTAAAACCGGGTCTCAAAGTCATTTGAGTTTTGCAGTTGGAGATACTTCCTTCAAAAAAATAGCAGAGTCAAAACCGTTTAATACTGAAGAAGATATTTATAAGGAAGCAAATTTATCCTACTGTGAACCCGAAATACGAGAAGGAACTTGGGAACTAGAACAAGCTAAAAGTAGCTCATTACCCAAATTGGTAGAAACAACTGATTTAGTTGGTGTGCTTCATAACCACTCAAAATACAGCGATGGAGAAAACACATTGGAAGAAATGGCTCTTTTCTGCCAGCAGCAAGGCTACCAATATTTTGGCATCAGCGATCATAGTAAAGCCACTAGCTTTTACGCCAATGGTATGTTTGAGGAAACGGTTAAAAAGCAGCATATAGAAATAGATGGACTAAATTCCAAAATGGCTCCCTTTAAAATTTTTAAAGGCATTGAAGCCGACATTTTAGCAGATGGCGCATTGGATTATGATGATGAAACACTTGCCACATTCGATTTTGTAGTTGCCTCCATTCACTCTGGCTTAACAATGGATATTACAAAAGCTACTAATAGGTTACTAACCGCAATTGCTAATCCATTTACCACAATGTTGGGCCATCTGACAGGTAGATTATTGCTCATACGGAAAGGGTATCCTATTAACCATAAAACTATAATTGATGCCTGTGCCAAATATGGAGTGATTATCGAAATAAATGCTCATCCCAAACGCCTCGATATCGATTGGCGTTGGGTTCGTTACGCACTTGACCAAGGAGTTATCCTAAG
>JAMOMJ010000241.1 GCA_027067135.1 Cyclobacteriaceae bacterium | reverse complement strand
CCGTTATGTTTTTTTCTGATATGATTTTTTTGATTGCTGCAAAGCTTGGTAAAAAAATCAATGTTACCTTTTTGGCTTTTACTGTTAAATCAACTATAGTTATTTTATTGTTGCCAGTTTTTACTTATATTTTAGTGCAGGCAGACAAAAAGAATTTTGAGCAATTTTCACAAGTGAGCGTGTTTTTTAGGTCTTTGTTATAATGGGTGATGAATCAGAAGAAAAAACCTTAGACCCCACCGACCATAAGCTGAAAAAATCTCGTGAAAAAGGGCAAGTTTCTAGTAGTGCTGACTTTGTGACCGCTATGGTTACTTTGACAGGTGTGGTTGTTGTCTATGTTTTATCCTCTTCATTTTTAGGGTTATTTGCTTCGCTTTTTAATTATGGAATAATGGCGATGGATGATTCAAGTAAGGCAATAATGAAGGGGCAGTTATATTTTGTTTCTGAAGGTATAATCACCACAGCAGCGCCGCTGGCTCTTATAGTGGGAATGGTAGCTATTGTGGCTAATATACTTCATAAAAAGGGCATTCCTTTTTCTCTTCACCCAATCAAGCCTGATTTTAACCGGCTTAACCCTGCGAAAGGATTAAAAAACCTGTTCTCTAAAAGAAGCTTTACTGAGTTTTCGGTTGCTCTGCTAAGGGTGCTTTTATGGTTTTGTTCTGCTATTTTTATTATTTGGATATGGCTTCCTGATTTAATTTCATCTCCTATTTGTGGAGCTGGCTGTATTTTGACTTCTATTAAAACCATTGCAATTTATTTATTTCTTACAGCTTGCATTTTGTTGATTGTTTTTGGAATTTTAGATATACCAATGCAAGTGGCTTTGTTCAAAAAAGATCAAAAAATGAGCTTTAGTGAACAAAAGCGCGAAAGAAAAACTACTCAAGGGAATCCAGAAATTAAAGGGAAGCAACGTCAGTTAGCTAAAGAAATGCTGGAAGAGGCAATGCAGGGTAAAATTATTAAAGACTTGCCGGGCTTATTGTTATTTGGTGGTGATTGTGTAGTTGAAATTCGATTTAAAACTGGAGAAACACCACTCCCCGTCGTTTATGCCAAAGCAAAAGGAGATATTGCTTATGATATTTTGGCAAGAGCAAGAGTGAGCAGATTCCCAGTTGAAGATATTGGTGAAGTGGCTGCTGATATTTATAAAAAAGTAGGTAGAGGTAAGACTGTTCTTCAAAAACATTTTACACCAGTTGCTAATGCTTTAGTTAAACATAAACTTATTTAACGTGTAAATTTATAGATGAAACTGTGATTATTGAAGAGTAATAGCACTATTCTTTACTATATAAAAATTTTGCGGTTTAATAATTATTAAAAAATGGTTAGTATAATAATTATCATGCAACTAGTGTTGTTAATTGTTTTTGGTTAATGAGGCTTTTTTGTATTTTTTGAATTAAGAAGTTAGGGATAGTGAAGGTTACTTCACAGGAGGAATATGTCAGAGTTAGCAGGCATAAAACGAAAAGATGAAGGTAGCGCTGGGTTTTGTAGCGACGATCTTGCTATGACATCTCAAAAAGCTTTGAATATTTTGATTATAGATAGCAATGTTATCTATCGTGAGGGTTTAAAAGCTTGCCTAATGGCTGATAGTAAAAATTGGGTTGTTAGTGTAAGTGCTAACAATGATTTAGATGCTTTGTTTCGTAATGAGCTGGTTGTTGACCTTATTATGTTGAGCGTTGAAAAAGATATAGACCTGCTAGAGATGACTAAAATGCTTGCCTCATTAAGTTCTAAGCCTGTTATTATTGTGATGTGTAATAATAATGCCGATATTCATAAAGCAGGGGGGCTTATTGGTGATGGGGTTAAGGGGCTTATTGAGTATAATTCTGATATTGGAATTTATAAAGATGCAATAAATGGGGTTGTCTCGGGAAAAAATTATTATACTTCTACTATTTCTACTATTTTGTTTACTGGCAGTGCGGAAGAAGATGATGGCGGTAAAAAATATAACCTAACAAAGCGTGAGGTTGATGTTTTGATGCTTATTTCTAGCGGTTTAAGTAATAAAGAAATTGCTAATCACTATACGCTGAGTGTTAGAACTGTTGAAACCCATCGTCAAAATATTAGACATAAAACCCAAGTTAATAGTTTGAAAGATTTGATACAAATTTCAAAAGATTTAGATGTAGGGGGCTAATTTTTATTTGTGATAAATGTTAAGTTTATGATGGTAAGATTTAGATTATAATAGAATAGTTGGTGCAAGGTAAGAATATTGAGTAAAAAGAGTAATAATTTAGCTAGAGTTGTGCGTTTGGGC
>JAMOMJ010000240.1 GCA_027067135.1 Cyclobacteriaceae bacterium | reverse complement strand
CTCCACCGACATCACCGACACCCTTTTCTCCCTAATGACCCTAGGCGACGACCGCTCCATCATGGCAACTTATGTAGCGGGGAAGAGGAAATATCGGGCGGGGTGATGGGGGTAATGACATGCATTATTTATAGTGTGGAACTGTTCTTTCTTAATTAGTGTGTCAATAAAAGGCGATCTTTTACTTGCTCGTCAATTAATGTTTGCCCACTCATTTGAAAGCGCCGTAACATTGATTTTCCGCAATTTACAGTAACCTCTCTTTTGAACAAGGATTTGGGAAAACTATAAGGACAATCTTCTTTTCCTGACTTTTTGGAACCATCAAGACTTAGTGCAACGAATACTCCACGTTTCTTTGCTTTTTCAATACAATGAAAAAGGTCATCCTGACTAAATTTTTGTGCACCATATAAAATAGCTTGGCTATGAGTATAGGGTGGATCACAATAAACAACATCACCTTCCCGCGCTCTGTCTAAGGATTCTTCATACTCACGGTGAAAAAATTCTGTTCCTTTAGTACGGTTATGCCATTCATCAACCCTACGGTTAAAAGTGCCAAAGTGCATTGGTTTATGAACGCCGCAAGGTGTAGACATATAGCCATCTCTCATTCTAAACCGCATCACCCCACCATAAGCAGTACGACTTAAAATTAATAAGTCTGCGGCATTAGATTGCTGGTTATACCTCGCTTTTATTTTTTCATATTGTTCTTTTTTTTCTCCATTATTCAATTCATTCCACCGTTCATGATACCATTTTTTTAATAACTCTGGTTCATTACTTAATGCTTTCCAAATTCCAACAAGTGGCTCAAAACAGTCTGACCCTTCCCCTCTCTCAGGTGCAAGTGTGGCTAATACAGCACCAGACCCTAGAAACGGTTCGAAATAAGTATTAAATTCTTTAGGGAAAAAAGAAATTATTTCATGCGCAAATCGTTGCTTATTTCCTATCCACTTTAGAAGTTGAGTTTTATATGGTTTAACAGTGTCTGTGCTAGTATTGAGTTTGTGTTCATCAAATTTAAAAGCTGTTTGCATTACGAATCCCCTTGCAGCTGATCATAAAATAAGCGAAATTGGGATATTCTACAATAGGATATATACGTTTTCGTGTGCATAAACTCAACGATCATAACCGCAAAATTCTTTTAGAGCTACTAAAGGAAGTTCGACTTAATGCAGGGCTTCGGCAGGTTGACTTGGCTCAAAAACTTTCATTTCCTCAGTCAATGGTAAGTAAGTATGAGGTAGGCGAACGTCGTCTCGATATACTAGAGCTTCGAGAAATTTGTGAAATTTTTGACATCTCTTTTGTTGGTTTTATTCAAACTCTTGAACAACGAATAAATGAGAAACCAGATGAAGCCTAATAAAAAATTTTTAGGAAAACCAAAGTATTTTTGGGCTTCTGTGCGTTCTTTAAGTCAAAAGATAGGATATAGCGAGCGCGGTACTGGGAAAATACGTATTCCTAATTTAGCGCAAATGACTGATGTGTTTAAAACACTTGGTCTTGATGAAAAACGTTTAAAAAGTGGAGATAATCCAACAGAATTTGCTAATGATTTGATCGCTTATTTTACAGAGCGTGCACGGGTCTTAACTGATGAAGTTGAGCCAAAACTGTTAAATGCTGAACAGGCTAAAAAACTGTTTAATGAAATTAATGGGAGTATGGAATTTACATGTCCTATTCCTATGAATAAACAAAAGGGTGAAAAAAAAGCAGAGGCATTTTTGACAGCTCTCGTTAATATGATGATCGAGCAAAATGCGCAGGGAAACCCATGTAATTATGACCCGCGAGAACTCACAACTATTACCCACAATGGAGCACCATTAAGAACACTTGCCCGTAGAGTTGATGGTGCTTTTCCTAGCCCTGTTAACCCAATTGCCGTTTGGGAAATTAAGGAATATTATTACACAACAACTTTTGGAAGTCGGGTAGCTGATGGTGTATATGAAACACTTTTAGATGGTATGGAGCTAGAGGAATTGTATGAGCATGAAGGGATAGACGTAAAACACTATTTAATGGTAGATGCCCATTATACTTGGTGGAAATGTGGTAAAGCTTATCTCTGTCGAATGTTTGATATGTTGCACATGGGATATGTTGATGAAATATTATTCGGTCGTGAAGTGGTAGAGGAAATGCCCCGCATCGTTTCAGAGTGGATAGTTGCTTTAGAAAAAAGAAATTACAACGATTGAAAGATAACAGTTTTCCGTAAAACCATAAATTTTCTTTGTTATAAAACCGTGTATGCTTTTAGTTAAAAAATTTCAAT
>JAMOMJ010000239.1 GCA_027067135.1 Cyclobacteriaceae bacterium | reverse complement strand
ACGCAGACGAAGCTTATGATGAGCTTACTGATAAAGGAAAAAGAATTGCCGAAGTGCTTTTTAAGGCATTAACCGAAACAGGGGAAGATAATTTTGGTATTAGAAGAAGAAGTTCTATAAATGAAATAGCTTCTATTGCTGCAGTTTCACATTTAGAAGTAATTGAGATTGTTGAGCACTTTAGAAAGCCAGGTAGATCTCTATTAATGCCTGCCTTGCCTATAGAGTTAACCTCAGAATCTGTTCTTGAAATATCGCACGAAAGCTTAATGCGTATCTGGACAAGGCTTCGCATATGGGTTGAAGAAGAAACGGAGTCGGCTAAAATGTACTCACGTATTTCTGAGGCTGCTGAAATGCACCAAATAGGAAGGAGTGGTCTTTGGCGTCCACCAGATTTGCAACTGGCTTTAAACTGGCAAAAAAAGCAACTACCAACAAGGCAATGGGCTGAGCGCTATAACGAAGCTTTTGAACGAGCCAATGTGTTTTTGGAAACGAGTAAGGTTTCTTATGAAGCAGAGCAAAAAAGCTTAGAACTTAAGCAGCAAAGAGACCTAAAAAAGGCCAAAGTAATGGCTATGATTTTAGGCTTAGCAGCAATAATTGCCATTTTTATGTTTGTATTTGCTATACAGCAAAGAATAGAAGCTGAGGCTGGTAAAGTGGCAGCTGACGTGGAGAAGCAGGCTGCTATTTTAGCTACAGCAGAAGCTGTAGCTGCAACTAAAGAAGCTAGGATAGCTCAAAAGGACGCAGAGGATCAAAAACAATGGGCCGAAAATCTCAACAAAAAATTAGCCACAACTCTTACTAAATTAAATACAGCCTACCTAGAGGCCATTGCAAGTGAAAATAAGGCTAAAAAAGCCTCTGAAGAAGCACAAAAAGAAAGAGATATTTCTATTATTGCTAGACAGAAAGCAGATTCTGCCTCTGCTGTTGCAACTGAAAAAACAAGTGAGGCACTTAGGTATTTAATGTTAACCACTGCTCAATCAATGACTACCAAATCTTTGAAAGAACCAGATAAAGATTTGAGAGGGTTGCTTGCGCAACAAGCCTTTCAGTTTAATAAAGAGTATAAAGGTGATGAGTACGATAAATATATTTATGATGGCCTGTACAATGCAATGGCTAAATTTGAAGGCCCTGACTATAATACCTTTAATGGCCATATAGGAGCTGTAAAAGGACTCTCTTTTGGAAATGGGGATGATTTTTACTCAGTTTCAAGTGATGGAACTATTGGCAAATGGGATATCAATGCGGATCAGGCCAGTTTTATAAGTGTTGGTCTTAATCATAACTATCCTTTGCGAGATATAAGCGTGAGTAATAATGCGCAATGGCTAGCAGTAGCAAGTGACTCCTCTGCGGTTGAAATTTATTCTACAGCTGACTTTTCGCAAAACCCGTTTTTAATAGAGCAAGAAGGAACCTTTGTGTACGAGGTTAAATTTGTTGGAGATGATAAATTAATAACCTTAGGGCAAGGGGGCATTATTAATATGTATGATGTAAATACAAAGCAAAATATTCTTTCTAAGAATTTGGGAGTAGGCGTAAAAACGTTTGATGTAAGTGAAGATGGTACTTGGTTGGTGGCAGGAACAGTTGATGGCAAATTAATTCACCTTAATTTAATTACTAAAAAAGAAAAGGAATTATTCCAAAATGCAGACAGTTCGCCAATTCATGATGTTGAAATTAGTAGTGGAGACTTCTTTATTGCATTTGGTGGAGAAGATTCAAATGTGTATTTATGGAGTGTGCAAAATGATAAAGTGTTTAGAACTCTACGTGGGCATACTTCAAGAATAAGCGCTCTCGAATTTTCGCATGATGGCAATTTTTTAGCAACAGCAAGTTTTGACAGTAAAGTGCAAGTTTGGAATATGTTTAATTTAAACAATGAACCTATTGTTATGGAAGACAACTTTGGCGATTATGCTTGGGATGTTGCTTTTAGTAATGATGACAAATATTTGATCTTAGGAAGCCAATCTAATAAGATTAAAAAATGGGTTATAAATGCAGAATATATGGCTGATGAATTATGCAAGCATATAAAACGAAATATGAGTATGGAAGAATGGGATAGGTATGTGGGGAGTAATATTGAATTTAGAAATACATGTATTAGTTTATTAATTGAAAAGACTCCCTAACATATTTCATGAAGACACGGTTTCTATTTTTTGTACTTGTATTGGCCCTGTTTTTCTCTCAGAAATCAGATGCTCAATCTAATTGTTCTGAGAATTTAGCAAAAGCAAAAAGTGAGTTTGATGATGGCCATTTATATGGGATATCTTCTTTATTAAATAATTGTTTAAGCAAAGGTTCGAGGCAAGATAAAATTGCTGCCTATGAACTGTTAACTATTACTTATTTATACATTGATGACCCTTATGCTGCTCAGAAAAGCTTTAAAAATTTACTAGAACTTGAGCCTGAGTATAGTACTGCTAATTCTAACTACATAGAACTAGTTCATTTAAGTAAAGAGTTTATTACAGACCCAATTATTATGTGGAGAGCTAGAGGAGGAGTTAATTTTTCCACTATTTCTTCTATTTACACCAATAGTTCTAATAACTCTATTCTTAAAACAGAGAAATACTCATTGGCTCCTGGTTGGTCGGTTATTGGCTCTTTAGATATACGTGTAAGTAAATACTTAAGCTTTAGTTTAGAACCTGAACTCTTTTATAATTCATTTAAATATTCTGATACCTTTTTTAACGTAAATGATGTTCAAAACTCAAAAGACCAACTTAATCTACAAGAAAAATCGTATAATGTTAGCTTACCCATTTCTGTAAAACTAACTCTGCCAGGAGAAAAATTTTATCCTTATATATATGGTGGGTACAGCCCTAATTATAATTTAACCACCACCACAAATGCAGAATATATAAATAAAGTTGGCTCTGCAGAAATAACCTCTACTGATAATAATATTGATTTAAACACATTGCGTGAACCATTTTCTAATTCTGCAATAATCGGAATAGGGTTGATGCGCAGGGTTAATTATAAATATGTTTTTGTAGATTTTAGATATAAAATAGGTTTTTCCAACAGGTTACTTCCTGATGGACAAGATGGGTTTGATTCAAACCCAGATATTAACAAGTACTTATTAACCTATAAGATGATTGATAATGACTTTAGACAAAATGAGTTCAGTCTAACTGTAGGTTTTGTATGGCCACAATATTACGCAAGGAAGCGGAAATCGGTTACAGCAAAATCATTTATTGGGAGAATTTTTAAGAGGAAGAAAGATGAATAGAACAATTATTTTATTTTTTTTCATCCTAATTATCGGTTGTGATACTCCTGATAATGTAAAACCATTGGGAGAAGAATATTTTGTTAAATTCTATGGTGCAACAGGTAACCAGCAAGGAATTGCTGTTAAAGCCACGCCAGACGGAGGATTTATAATCGGAGGTAACTCTATTTCAGAGTTTGGTGGGCAATCTGATTATCTACTCATTAAAGTAGATGCTCTGGGAAATCAAGAATGGCTTGAATCCTATGACTTCAATGGTACTAATAGCAATGATTTTTTAACTGATGTATTAATCGATGGAAATAGCTTTGTTATAGCAGGTACATCAACAATCGGCACGGTTGATAAAATGGTGTTGATACGCATTGGAGAGGGAGGTGGAGTTATAGAAAATACACTAATTATTGGAGAACAATCTAATAATTCATTTCAATTGAATGGAATATCTACCATTAGCTCAGGCGGGTATCTGGTTACAGGCTCCATTACCAGTGGAGAATCAAGTCAATATGGGAAATCAATTGTTGGTTTGGTAAACTCCGATTTTATGATTATGGGTAATCCTGTTTTTTATCCATCCACACCGTCAAATCAAGATAAAGAAATTGTATTTGTAAAAGGGTTAGAAGTATTGAATTCTACAACAGATCAATCAAACTATTTGTTTTTTGGATATGTAAATTCAACAAATGGACCAAAATTAAATATTTATCAATTTAATGCAGATTTGGATCCCCCGCTTTCTGCTCCAACCCCAATTAACTATAATGAGTCAAAAATTGTGGATGTAATTAAAATTGGTGAAACTGAATACAAATTACTTTCATCCTCTGATAATGAAACATATTTAATTAATGTAACAGAAACGCCCAGTGGATATGCTTTGGGCTCAGATCAATTTGTTAGATCGAATAGAGGTTTTATTAATGGAGTCAGTTTAAATTACTCAAGCTCAAATCAGTTTCTGGTTTCGTCTAATGTTAAGCTAGAAAACTCTGATATTACATCTTCTTCAATTCAAGAATCAACTGTTTCTGGTTTAATTAACTGGCAACGTTTTTTTGGAACCGAACTTTCATATACTTCAGGAGAAGTAATTGCAATGGCTGATGGTTCTGTTGTATATACAGGAACCGCAGGATTTAAAGGTCAGCAGAAAGTTTTTTTAATAAAACTTAAGAGTAATGGAGAAATGAAATGATACTTTTATTAAATAACACAAATTGGTTACTTTTTAACCTGCTTATTGCATTTAAATAATATCTAACCGAATAGCCTTGTTGGCATGAATATTGTAAAAAAACTACTTCTTGTTTTTATTGCTGTTTTAGGGTCTTTCTCTTCTTTTGGGCAGGTTGTTATAACTATGGGAAATGGTGGAGGATCACTTTGTGTTGATCAGGGGTTTTCTACTTTGACAGATATAACACTTACCGAAAGTTTGGTAAATGATTTTAGCCCAGGAGGGAGTCTAATCCTAAATACATCGGCTAATTTTGAATTTAATACTATTACATTACCAGGAGTAAATGTTACTGGCTTGGGCATTGGAACTACAGGAATTTCTTTTCTTAGTGCAACCAGTGTTAGAATCAATATTGCTCTTTTGGGTTCTCATTCCAGCAATTTAAATACCATTACCATATCGGGGCTTCAGGTACAAGCAGTTACAACAGCTAGCTTAGGCAGTATTACTTCTACTGGTAGCTTTGGAATGAACGGAGTAGTATCAGGTGTTACAAGTTTTGCAGATTTGGGGAGTTACTCTCAACCGATGGCAGATGCCGGATTAGGAGGCGATGAATGTGACTTAGACTTTGTGTTTGGAGCGAGCGTAAGTACAGGAGCAGGAGTTTGGAGTAAGGTAAGTGGCCCTGCAGGGGAGAGTTAT
>JAMOMJ010000238.1 GCA_027067135.1 Cyclobacteriaceae bacterium | reverse complement strand
ATCTTATCCCCTTGTTTACTTAAAAAATCATTCAAATCGTACTGAAACATAGGACACCATTGGTTGGCACTCAAAGAATCAAAATTCTCGACCTTAGCAATCTCAACTAGAGTAGCTCCTGCAGTTTCCATATCCTTTAAGGCTTTCTCAAACAGTGCATTTACTTGGTCATCATGGTCTCGATCGCTTAGCACTCGAAAAACACCTATTCGAGCACCCTTTAATCCATCTTTATCTAAATACTGCTGATAATCAGTTTTAAAATTTCCTTCACTATACCTTGTCATCGGGTCATTCTCATCAACACCAACCAACACCTCCAATATTTGAGTTGCGTCTTCCATTGATTTGGTCATTGGGCCACCCACATCGTTTCGGTTAGCCAAAGGAATTATACCGTCTCTACTGATTAAACCAAGGGTTGTTCTAAACCCCACCAAGGCATTATGACTAGAAGGCCCACGTATTGAGTTGCCTGTATCACTTCCTAGGCCAGTCAACCCAAAGTTGGCTGCAACTGAAGCCGCAGTGCCTCCACTAGAGCCTGCTGTAGTATGTGCTGTATTATAAGGGTTATGTGTTTCTCCTGCTATAGAACTAATAGTAACTTTAGCACTAAATGCCCATTCTGCCATATTTGATTTCCCCAATATTATGGCACCTGCTTCTTTCAATTTCCGAACTTGCCATGCATCGGTATCAGGAATATATCCCTTCATCGCAATAGAACCTCCAGTGGTTTGAAGTCCTATGGTATTAAAATTATCCTTAACAATGAGTGGCAAACAGTGTAGTTTTCTCAGTTTACCAGAGTTCTTAAACTCATCATCTAAAGCACGAGCTTGTTCCAATGCGTTTTCATTTAACACCACCATTGAATAAATACCCGATGGTTGGTCATAGGTATTTATTCTATCTAAATATATACTCACAACTTGCTCGCAGGTGCAATCTTCATTTTGTAATGCCTGCTCAAGTTCAGAAATAGATAATTCAATTACATTAAAGAGTATTTTCTCTTTTTGAGAACAAGAAATCGATAAAAAAGAAATAAGTACTATGCTTAATAAAAATGATTTCATAACGCTTAAAATTTATATTGTCTAAAGTTATAAAATCAAAGTTTAAATTCTCTTATTTAGAATGATTATAGATACCATACTCATACAAAAGTTATTGGCTAGTTCAACCTTGAATTGTACCTTTGACACCGTACAAATTTCACATAATTAAGCCTATATCATGAGTTGGATTATCAACACGTTAACCAGTACCATAGGACGTAAAGTCATTATGGCACTCACTGGGCTTTTCCTTATTTTATTTTTAGCAGTGCATCTGGCAGGTAACCTACAGTTACTCCACGATGACGGAGGAGAAGCTTTTAATCTTTACACCCAATTTATGGCACACAACCCGTTAATTCAGTTGGTGTCTAAGGGTAATTTTTTCTTTATTTTCCTACATATTTTTGTCTCAATTACGCTTTATGTTCGAAATAAAAAAGCCAGACCCATTGGCTATAAAGTTTCTGCAGGAAACTCAAATAGTACATGGTCATCACGTAGTATGACGTTGTTAGGAACGTTTATTATGATGTTTATTTTTTTACATCTTTACGGATATTGGTATCACCTTAAGTTTGTTGGAGAACCAATCATTAAAATGGTTACGATTGATGGTGTAAGTATGCATAACGCCTATGCCTTAGTTGCCGAATCGTATCAAATACCAGGAGTGGTTGCATTTTATGTAATTGCAATGATTGTATTGGCTTTTCATTTATGGCACGGCTTTTCAAGTGCGTTTCAATCACTTGGGCTCAATCACCCAAAATACAACGGCATTATCAGTGGCCTAGGTAAACTATATGCGATTATAGTTCCTGCCCTATTTGCTTTGATTCCTATTTATATGTACTTAAATAACGCTGGATAATTATGGCATTAGAATCAAAAATTCCTGAAGGCCCATTGGCCGAAAAATGGACAAGACATAAATTCAATATTAAGCTGGTTAATCCAGCCAATAAAAGAAAATACGACATTATTGTAGTAGGCACTGGTTTAGGTGGCGCCTCAGCAGCAGCCTCTTTAGCAGAGCTTGGTTATAATGTTAAAAACTTCTGCTATCAAGATAGCCCCCGTAGAGCACATAGTATTGCAGCTCAAGGTGGCATTAATGCTGCTAAAAACTACCAAAATGATGGTGACAGTGTATTTAGGTTATTTTACGACACCATTAAGGGTGGTGATTATAGATCGAGAGAAGCAAACGTATATAGACTTGCAGAAGTAAGTAACGAGATTATCGACCAATGCGTAGCCCAGGGTGTACCTTTTGCTCGTGAATATGGTGGTCTGCTCGATAACCGTTCGTTTGGTGGAGCTCAGGTTTCACGTACCTTCTATGCGCGTGGTCAAACAGGTCAGCAGCTATTGCTTGGTGCTTACAGTGCCTTAAGCCGTCAAATATCAAAAGGTAAAGTTGAGCTATTCGACCGTACCGAAATGCTTGATTTAGTGTTAACCGATGGCAAAGCCAGTGGCATTATTACCCGTAATTTAATTACAGGTAAAATAGAATCGCACGCTGCTAACGCAGTTGTGTTAGCTACAGGTGGTTATGGTAACGTGTTTTTCCTTTCTACCAATGCAATGGGTTCTAACGGAACCGCAGCTTGGAGAGCCCATAAAAAAGGAGCCAACTTTGCTAACCCTAGCTTTACACAGATTCACCCTACGTGTATTCCAGTAGCAGGCGAGCACCAAAGTAAGCTTACGCTTATGTCTGAGTCTCTACGTAACGATGGACGTATTTGGGTACCTAAAAAAGCGATTCCAGGCTTAACCGCAGCAGATGCAGTTAAACTACCCGAAGAAGAAAGAGATTACTACTTAGAACGCAGGTATCCTTCGTTTGGTAACTTAGTTCCAAGAGATGTAGCCTCACGTAATGCTAAAATGGTATGCGATGAAGGCCGTGGTGTTGGTGCAACTGGCCAAGCTGTATTCTTAGATTTCTCGGATGCCATCAACCGATTAGGAAAAGATGCTATCAGTGAGAAATACGGCAATTTGTTCGATATGTATCAACAAATTCAAGGCGACAATCCTTATAATGTGCCAATGATGATTTACCCTGCGGTGCACTACACTATGGGTGGTCTTTGGGTTGATTATAACCTAATGACAAACATACCTGGGCTTTATGCCATTGGTGAATGTAACTTCTCAGACCACGGAGCAAACAGGCTTGGAGCAAGTGCTTTGATGCAAGGCCTAGCTGATGGATATTTTGTATTGCCTTATACCATAGGGGATTACTTAGCTAGCTCTGGGTATGATAGAGAAAGCACAGACTCTGCAGCCTTTAAAGATGCGGAGAAAGCAGTAAGAGAAAAACTTGATAAATTATTATCAATTAACGGTAGTAAAACTGTAGATGATTTCCATAAAGAATTAGGACACATTATGTGGAATAATGTAGGAATGGCTCGAACTGAAGCTAGCCTTAAAGAGGCTAAGGAAAAAATTAAAGCCGTAAGAGAAGCATTCTGGAAAGATGTAAAGGTGGTGGGTACAAATGATGAAATGAATATGTCGTTAGAAAAAGCCAGCCGTGTAGCTGATTTCTTGGAGTTAGCAGAACTAATGGTAGATGATGCTCAAAATCGTAGAGAATCTTGTGGGGGTCACTTCAGAGAGGAATCTCAAACAGAAGATGGTGAAGCATTAAGAATTGACGAGGAGTTTTCGTATGTAGCTGCATGGCAGTATAATGGAGAGGATAAGGAAGAAACCCTGAATAAGGAAGACCTTGTGTTTGAAAATGTTAAGTTAACCCAGAGAAGTTATAAATAGTTAATAGAAAATAGTTAATGAGTTAATGGTAAGCCAATGTCCGATATAAGATCATTTGAAGATTTAGAATGTTGGAAAATTGGAGTTGAAATTAGAAAACTCAGTATGAAAATAGTAAGAACATTACCGCCCGAAGAAAAATATGATTTAGGTAGTCAGTTAAAAAGGGCATCTCGATCAATTACTGCAAATATTGCAGAAGGCTACGGTAGATTTCACTTTCAGGAAAATATTCAGTTTTGTAGAATAAGCAGAGGTTCAGCTTATGAAACTATTGATCACTTATTAGTTGCTACGGAAGAATCTTATATAACTCAATTGGAAATGGATAATGCAAAAAAGCTTATCAATAAATTCTTAAGAGTATTAAACGGATATATTAATTATTTATCCAATGCTAAAAAGAACAACAACCATTAACCCATAACTCAATAACAAATAACCCATTAAAAATGAATCATAAATTAAATATATGGCGCCAAAAGGATGCCAACGATAAAGGAAAATTCCATACCTACGAAGTGTCAGGTGTTTCTCCCGATCAGTCGTTTTTAGAAATGATTGATGAACTAAATGATGACCTAACTCGTAAAGGCGAAGACCCTGTTCACTTTGATCATGATTGCCGTGAAGGGATTTGCGGAGCATGTAGTATGGTAATTAATGGCCATGCGCATGGGCCTAAAGGGTTAATTACTACCTGTCAATTACATATGCGTAGTTTTTCTGATGGAGAAGAAATTACCATTGAACCTTGGAGAGCCAAGCCTTTTCCTGTTATCAAAGATTTGGTGGTTGACAGAACGCCTATGGATAGAATCATCCAGGCAGGTGGTTATGTAAGCGTAAACACGGGTGGCACCCCAGATGCCAACGAAATCCCAATTCCAAAGCACTTGGCAGATACGGCTATGGATGCTGCGCAATGTATAGGTTGCGGTGCTTGCGTAGCTACTTGTAAAAATGCTTCGGCTATGTTGTTTACCGCTGCAAAAATATCTCAATTGGCTGTATTGCCTCAAGGGAATGCCGAAAGAGCCAATCGTGCAGAAAAAATGATTGCTGTAATGGAAGAAGAAGGATTTGGTGGGTGTACCAATACAGGTGCTTGCGAAGTAGAATGCCCTAAAGGCATTAGCATAGAGCATATTGCACGTGCACACCGTGAGTATATGAGTGCTAAGTTTAGCTCGCATAATATTTGAGAAACACTCCCGTTAGGGTGTCATCTCTACAGAGGCAGAGAAATCTTTTTTGCAAACTCAAAGCTACCTTTTGCATTTGCAAAAAGTAGCTTTTTTTGTATTCTAAAAAAATAAATCCAGATTATTGAACTTTTTCTCACCAAACCAACTCAATGAAATTACACATTTTAGCCTTTCTGCTTTTATTTACTTTTAAAGTTAAAGCGCAAGATAAAATTACAACTACAGATAAAGTGGTAATTGAAGTTAACGTAATTGAAGTAACAAAAAAATACGTAAAATATAAGCTGCCTTTTGCCTCAAACGAAACAGTTTCTACTATTGACATACGGTATATAAAAACAATAGAATATGAGAATGGAACTATTGATAAATTTGGCCTTGGGAATCCGAGAATTGAACGACCCTGGGGCTTTAGCTTAGGTTATTTGGCAAACTCAAATACAGTTGGACTATTATTCTCAAGCGATTATTTTGTTACTCCAAAACTTGAAATTGGAATAAATTTGGGAACATTGGCGAGTGTTTCCAGAAACAATTCAATTGCTGTAAGTGGAAAGTATCATTTTAAAAATCCTGAATCAACTTCTCCTACTTCATTATTTGCAGGCGCAGGTGTTATTTCTGTTGGAAAAGAGTGGTCAATGCAAGCCCCTGTTGGTGTACATTATCTGAATCACCAAGGATTTAAAACATCAATCAGTTTAGTTCCTACAACCAATTTTGAAAACTTTAATGCATATTTTGAAGTAAGAGTTGGTTACAATTTTAAGAAAAAATAGCAACTTGCAATCTTTTAAAATCAATGGAAAAGAAAGCCAATATATTCGTTATCTGTGCACCAGAAATAAGCCCTATTTTACACGAAGAAATTAAAGGGCTGGGCTTTACAAATACCAAAGAACACCGACTAGGGGTTCAACTCTTTGGTACCTTATCCGATTGCATGTACTTAAACTTGCAACTACGCACCGCCAATAAAGTACTTTGGGAAGTAAGTAAATTCTACGCTGCCAACCCTGACCAGCTATATCAAAAAGCCATTAACATACCATGGGAAGAGGAAATTGATGTGGATGGCTATTTCAATATTGACTCCTTTGTTAAAAACGATACCATAACCGATAGTCGATTTGCTAATTTAAAGCTGAAAGATGCCATTGTCGATCGTTTTATGGATGCGAATGACAAACGCCCAGACACCGGTCCCGAAAAAGATAAAGTGCGTATTTATATGCATTGGGTGGAAACAGAGTGCATCCTTTATTACGATACTTCCGGAGCAGTAATAGCCAAGCATGGCTATCGTAAAATACCGGGCACTGCTCCTATGCTTGAGTCGTTAGCAGCTGCGGTAATTATGGCTTCAAAGTGGGATCAAAAATCACCTTTTATAAACCCTATGTGTGGTAGTGGCACTTTGGCCATTGAAGCCGCACTTTTAGCCAGTAATACTGCGCCAGGCTTGTTTAGAGATAATTTTGGCTTTATGCATTTGGCTTCTTATGATGAAGGGAAATGGAGTGACATGTGCGACCGAGCTCAAAAACAAATTAAACCTTGTGAAGCCAAAATTCATGCATCAGATATTTCAGAGGAGGCCATTAAAAATGCTCGATTTAATGCGGAAGAAGCTCGAATGAACAAATACATTGAGTTTTTTAAAAGTGATTTTAGACAAGTTGGCATTCCTGAAGAACCAGGCATTATTATCCTAAATCCAGAATACGGAGAACGACTAGGTGAAGAAGATGAGCTGGTTGAAACCTATAAAGAAATTGGTGATTTGTTTAAACAAAAATGCCAAGGTTATACAGGTTATGTATTTACAGGTAATCGAGAATTAGGTAAAAATATTGGGCTACGCACCAAACGCAAAATTCCTTTTTATAATGGCAGCATAGAATGTAGATTGTTAGAGTACGAGTTGTACAGAGGCACAAGGAAGGAGAAGTAAAAAACTACGTCATTCCTGCGCAGGCAGGAATCTGATAATATGGGGAAGTAATAAATATTAAAAAAGGGGATAATTTTAATCATATGTTATCTTTTTAAGCAACTTGCATGGCAGATTCCTGCCTGCGCAGGAATGACGTTCAAAATTGGAATGATGAATAAATCCAGGTTGAACCATAAATCTTCCTTTTTTCGCTATAATTATAGTAAATAACACTTGTGAAAGACAAACTGCTTCATTCAATGCCTATCAGGTTGCTGTTTAATAATATTAAACGTAACCATATTCTGCTGCTAAGTTGGTTTATCCTCTTTAGTGCCGTTACAGGCAATTTAGCAAGCTTTCTTGGTGTTCCTTATTTATTTCTCGATCCAGAATACTTGCAAAAAGTTAACTTTTTAAGCTTTTTATTAATGGGTGTTGCCATTGGTGGGTTTAGCGTGGCTTTTCATATTGCCTCCTACCTTGTGGTAAGCCATAGGTATTCATTTTTGGCACATCATAAAAAACCTTTTCTAACATTTAGCATCAATAATAGCCTTATTCCACTTGCTTTTTTAATTACATACATCTGGCATATTGTCAAATTTCAGGCCTCTAACGAGTTTACTACCGCTACTAATATTGCTATTGATATATCAGGGTTTTTAACAGGTTATATATTAATGATTATTATAATCTACACTTATTTCATTTTTACCAATAAAGATATTTTTAAAATTCTTTCTGACAGAGTTGACAAAAAATTAAAAGTAACTGTACCTGCAACCAGAGCCAAAGCAATGGAAAAGCTCAGAGGATCGTCTGCCCGAACCCAATATGTCAAGTACTTTTTAACCTCTAAATTAAAATTAGAAAAAGTTAAATTTGTTGCATTTCATAAACATGAACTCACCAAAGTTTTTGATCAAAACCACTTAAATCTGGTATTTATAGAGCTTTTTATTTTTATCTTGCTTTTGTTCATTGGCATTTTTAGAGAGTATGAAATATTCCAGATTCCCGCAGCAGCAAGTGCAGTTTTGCTGCTTACTATTATCATTATGTTTGCCGGAGCTTTTTCGTATTGGTTTGGCTCCTGGGCTCCCACTTTTGTTATTTCCATTATACTTATTTTAAATATATTTTTTAAGCAAGGCTATTTTAACATTACCTACAAAGCCCTTGGTCTCGATTACGAAGTTCAACCTGCACAATACGATTTAGAAGCCATTAATAAGTGTAATACTGACTCTATTTTTCTTGGGGATTATAACCGTACCGTCCAAATTTTAACCAATTGGCGGGCAAAATTTATTGGTAAAAAACCCAAAATGTTACTGGTGTGTGCCAGTGGTGGTGGCCAAAGGTCGGCACTCTGGACTTTTAATGTACTCCAAACCATTGACAGCCTTACCAACGGAAAATTTACAAAACATACGCAATTAATTACAGGGGCATCAGGCGGCATTATTGGTGCTGCTTATTTTAGAGAACTAAAATTACAACAGCAGAAAAATCAACTAAACCCTTACGCTAAAGAATTTTTAACCAGCATAAGCAAGGACAATTTAAACCCCATTATTTTTAGTTTGTTGGTAAACGACATGTTTATTCGCTACCAAACGTTTGAGTATCAAGGAAAAACATACCTAAAAGACCGTGGGTATTCTTTTGAAGAACAGTTAAACAAGAACACAAAAGGAGTACTTGACAAGCCTTTAATTAGCTACCAAAAACCAGAATTTGAGTCTCAGATTCCAATGCTGATTGTATCGCCTACCATTATTAACGATGGCCGAAAACTGTTTATATCACCCCAGCATATATCTTTTATGAACACTGGCTTATCAAAACAAGGCAGAACATATAATAAACTTACCGAAGGCATTGATTTCAGGCACTTTTTCAGACATCAAAATGCAGACAGCCTTCGGTTTTTAAGTGCTTTGCGCATGAACGCTTCCTTTCCGTACATTACACCCAATATCTCCTTGCCAAGCGAACCGCCACTAGAAATTATGGATGCCGGAATTACTGATAATTTTGGTATAGCAGATGCCTTGCGCTTTTTATACGCCTATAAAAAATGGATTGCTGAAAATACTTCGGGTGTTGTCATTGTATCTATCCGCGATTCTGAAAAAGAGATAGAGATTGAATCTCGAAAAAACCAATCATTCATAGAAAAAATTGTGACGCCTATTCAAAGCGTGTATGATAATTATGCCAACCTGCAAAGTGTGGCCAACGACAGCAATATAGAATATGCCCGTTCCTGGTTTAAAAATAACTTAGAGGTAGTTACTTTTCAGTATGTACCAACTTATGACCCCAAAACCCAATCATCAAACGATGTAAAACGAGCCTCCTTAAACTGGCGGTTAACAAGTAAAGAGAAACAAAATGTGATTTATAGTATTAGCTCTGGCTCTAACCAAAAAGCAATAAGGGAGATACAAAAATTCTTAGAATGAGCAATAACAACAATTTTGATTTTAGTAACATTAGCTTAATATCTTAAATTTGGGTTATGAAATCTTTAAACGATTTTAAAATGTATTAGCTCAAAACAAACAAAAACTGTTTAGCGAGTATCCTATTAAATCGCTGGCAATCTTTGGTTCTTATGCCAAAAAAGAGCAGAAGTCGGACAGTGATTTAGACTTAATGGTTGAGTTTAATGATAAAATCGGAATCCGTTTTATAGATTTAGCCGAAGAACTAGAATCTTTAATTGGATTTAAAGTTGATTTGGTATCAAAGAAAAATACATGAATTTAATAAAATCTGACTTAATTTATGTCTAAGATGATAAAACAATTGATGCTGTAGTTAGAAATTTTGAAATTATCGGAGAGGCTGCTAATAGAATTGATCCTGACTTTAAACTTATATGAATGGAATCGAATCAGAGGCTTTAGAAACCGAATTGTACACGATTACTTTGGAATAGACCTTGAGATTGTATGGTCAATTATAGAAAATGATTTAGCGTTAATAATTGAGAGGATGGAAATGTTGATTGATAATTATTTGAAATAAATCTATTAAATGAACAAACTAATACTAATTGGGGTATGCAGGTACAGGAAAAACATATATTGGTAAAATTATTGCAAAAGAAATTCCAAATAGTGTATTCATCGATAAAGATACCCTTACCCACTATTTTGTAGAAAGCTTGCTAGAAAAAATGCAAGTTCTGCAATTTTTAAAGTTTCGGGATGGTTCAGCATATACATAACTTAATAAAACCGAAATTATTCCCTCTTTTGATTGTACCTTTAAGTCAGCTTTTTTGCTAAAAAAACAACACCAATATAAAGGGTTAGAATTAACCCTTATTGCCATCTTAATTATTTCTAATGAGCTGTTATAGTTTTGAAAAAAGATAGTAATTTCGATAAGACATTGATTCTAATGGTTATTATTGCTTGTTTTAGCATTATAATTAGTGTTGCTGTTATTGCAGGCTGGTATCTTAATATAAAAGAAGTTTTAGTTATTATCCCAGGTGCTTCTTCAATGAAATTAAATACTGCTTTAGGCTTTTTGCTTTCAGGTATTGGCTTATTGGCAGTAACAAAAAAGAGCAACACATACCTTATACTTCAAATAGCAATTTCTTTACTTCTGTTTTTTTTAGGTACTTTAACCTTAGTGCAATACAACTTTGGGCTTAACTTAAATATCGACAATTTCTTTGTTTACGATATGTATTCTTCGAAATTCCCAGGAAGAATGTCGCCCGCCACAGCAACGTGTTATGCACTAATAGGCATTAGTTTTGGGGGGTTAACTAGCAAATACAATTTTGTCAAAAATATAACCCAGTATATTCTATTTACCGTCACTTTAATCTCGCTGGTTTCTATAGTTACCTATATTTTAAATGTGCCGTCCCAGAATAAAACCTTTTTCTGGAGTTCGATGGCAATCCATACATCTATTCTATTTTTGGTGTTGTCGGTGGGCATTTCCTTAAAAAATTCAACATTAGGATTCACAGGGCTTATTACCGGGCAATTAGC
>JAMOMJ010000237.1 GCA_027067135.1 Cyclobacteriaceae bacterium | reverse complement strand
TGAATGAGATGAGGGTAGAATTCTTGTGCCCCTAACCGACATATATCTTTTGTCAATCTTTTGATATTCAAAGTCGCTAATTATAATTTCCTTAGGTGTTTCTTGAGTAAACCCCGAGATTGACAAACAAAAAAAAGGCAGAATAAGAAATATTCTGCCGGGATTTTTCTTGACAGTTAACACTTTATTTCGCAACAAAAACAAAATCACTTCCTGGTTCATTGTCTCCAAATTCTCCTGCATGTGGTTCCATTCTCAAATTTAATAGATAGCCTTGTAATTCTTGCAAAGTTAATATTTTATCTTGTCCTCCATAATCTCTTAAGGCCATTAAAAATTTACGAGCAAACGGAGAGTGGCCTCCAGGTTTACCATCTGCTACATATTGTTTCCCTCCTGAAGTAACATAACGCCTTGTTTTCCACCTAAGTCTTCTTTCTACAAACTCTGATTTTGTAATGTCTGAGTACATATCATCCATTCCCCTGCTACCTGAGCTAGCAACCAATGGGTCGAATGTTCCTCCAAAGCATGCATCTAGTGTTAAAAAGATATGTTGAGATGGAATATTATTGATGACAGTTCTTAATGTGGAATGTGAGATATAGGAAGTTTTACCAGGGTCGTTGATTTTGCTATCTTTTCCAACTAAATATCCCTCTGTAAATACATCGTCAAACTGGCCATGACCTGCAAAAAAAATGAAGAGTTGATCATTTGCTTGGTAACTTTTCTTAGCATACTCTCTAAGTTTCGACATAATTTCCGAAGTAGTAGCATTTAGTACTAGGTCAACTTTAAATCCATAATTAGTTTCTAATTCTTTGGCTATTGTTTGTGCATCTTTCACAGGGTTAAACAGATTGTTCCATTCATCATATTCATCTGTGCCAAATAATAAGGCATAATCTGTTCGGTTAGAAGCCAAAGGAGTGGCTCCTGCCATTTTTAGTATGCGGCTATCCGTAGTTGTAATATCATCCATACTGGTAGCCACTATTTTTATTACATTGTCGCCTGGGTTTAGTGTAATATCTCTTTCTATAACCTTATCAAAGCCTGAACTTACTGGTTTAAAGCCTCTAGCCTCTCCAATGAGTTGATCGTTTACAAACAAATCGGCACTTTTAAGCTTTCCTTCACTTTTAATACCAACTTTAACCGAGTACATTTTTTCTATTACGGATGTCTCATACGTTTGAGGAGTAATCCAAGAAATGGAAGGTGTAATACCTGATAAATCTAAAGTAATGCTATTACTTTTTTCACTAACTACTTGAGCAAATAATACATTTACAAAAAGTAGAAGTACCAGCGTTGATTTTAGCAATTTCATGACATTTGGTTTTTAATTTATAAAGTTAACATTAAATATTGATTTAATGCAATATTTAATGTTAACTTTATTTTATCGTTTAATAATTTTTCCTGTACTAATTATTTCTTCAATACCAGATTTAATTTGAATTTTGTAGCTATATATTCCAGCAGGAATATAGGCACCATTTCTATCTATTCCATTCCATGTAATGGAGGTATATCCTGGTTCGAATGCTCTCGGAGCAAGTCGTTTTATTTCTTTTCCAATCGAATCAAAAATTCTTACCTCTATGGTATAAGCTTCTCCTTTCGGTAACCCTAAATTAAAGGTAATGTCCTGTGTAAATGGGTTAGGGAAGGGGCTTTGTGTAATTAGTTCTTCTGGCAGAGCTTGTTCTAATACATCATAACCAAAGTAAATTTCAAATTTGGTAACATTATTATGGCTAAAAGTATATGAATTTACTTTTTTCATATCTACTGTGGTAAAATGAGATTTATCTATTAAATACAATTCTGGTGAGTCCTCTCCAAAATAGGAATTATCCCAACTTATGGTATGTTTAATTTCTTCACTTTCTACTTTGTATTCAAAAGCCCACAATTCATTATCTTTCGTTTTTCTAATGTCTTTTTTAAAGGAATTGATACTGAACTCTGGATGGTTAAAATCCATTATTTTCATCTTGGCAAAAGCAGGAGGGTTTAGTAAGTCAAACCTATCCTTATCATAATTAGCAGTTTCATTCATACCAACGCCACCAATGGTATATTCTTTCCCATTACTTTCAATTACTTTAAACAGCACTTCCCACGAAGGCTCACTCAACCCATTAGTGATTGGTGTATAACCTCCAGTTCTTCCTCCAATATTTGTTCTTGTTGGTATTTTTAGTAAATAACTGCCTCCTGTGTTATTGAAAACAAATGCTCCTTCACCAGTTTTTATAGTAGTAGAGGAAGTTACCCAACCTCCATTATAAATCTGTAAATTATCTACTTCATCTGTGATTCCTGAAAGGGCGACAATATCACTCCAACTTACATCATGTAAAAAAGGATTGCCAATCATATTCCAGCCGTCCACAAGTGTAATAATGAATCCTTGTTCGTTATCTCCATCGTTGTTTTGAACAGGTTGGAATGATGTTGTGCCAGCTGGTGTGGTGATGTCAGAAGATATCGCTGCTAAGGCAAAATAACCCTTACCCATTGTAAGGTTTGTATTTGCTGTGGCTTCTGAATATTCAGATGTAGTGCCACCAGCATACGACCATATTCTCATTTTTGTATTATCAAAACTTCCTCCATAAATATCACTAAACACATGCTCAACTGCGCTATTTTCTAATTGAAGAGGAACTGCCATGATTTTGTACTTCTCAGTAGTTGTTCCAACTCCAAATTTATTCCAGGTTACTCCATTCGGAAACTTTAGGTTTATAAATTCTTCGTTATCTATCGAAGAGTTAATGTTACCTGCATTATCCGTTATTTCTACATAATACTTTAGGCCAATTTGTTCAGAGCTTCCTTGTATGGCTGTTTTTATATCGGTAATAACAGATCCATCTTGATCTGGTGTAAGCACGACTTGATTATAAACATCCAATAACATACTACTTACTAAATTATAATTAAACACAAACTGTTGGATACCAGATACGTCTTCAATTAAATTAATCTTAGGTTGTACATCTGAGCCAACAATATAGGTAGAAGAAAGAGTGGTTGCCAACCCGGTATTAATAGATGGAGCGACCCTATCTACGATTACTTTATTATTTGAAATTGTTCCTTCTGTTGAATTACCAGCAATGTCAGTGACAATTACTTTAAAATCAACATCTGACCCTTCGCCAATTCCAGATGCAGCTTCAAAGTCCGTTTTATCAATTGTTAAGTTAACGGTATTGCTAAGGTCTCCAATTACGATATTATATTGATTTCCAATATTAGTGTACCCATTTTCGTCAACATCAATTTGCAGTTGAATAGTACCGTCTATAAGTGAGCCATCACCATCTAATGGAATGGTGAAGTCAATGCCGGTAGTATTAGCGTTCCAATAACCTTGTACTGCATCATTACTATTTACACCAGTTGTTACAAAGGTGGCTGTGAAGTCAGTTGGGAGAATGGTATCTATTATAAAAGTTGAACTACTCTCTGCACCTACAATTTGGCTTCCAATGTTATTAATTATAGTAGCTCTGAAATTAATAATATCCCCTTGTGCAAAGCCAGCCAATGATTCTATTTCTGATTTTAATAAAACAATGGTTATAGTGCTACCCAAGTCACTCAAAACTATGGTAGGCGTGTTGCCTATGGCTTCAAAAGAATTAGAGCTAATTTTAGCTTGCATTTGAACAGTGCCACCAACGAGGGTAGGGTCGTTTTGAATGGGCACGTCTATTTCAATAGAGGTATTACTCGCATTAAAGTAGCCAGTATTTATAACACCTCCAACTGTTAAAGCTGTTCCTGTGGTAAACACAACTGTTGCACTTTCATTTATAAGCAATGTTGTTCCACTTAAAGTTCCAGTAGTTTGGTTGCCAGCAATGTCAGTTTTAATGGCATTAAATTCTACTGTTTGCCCTTGTTGATAACCTGTTGCTGCTTCAAAAACGGCTTTGCTAATGTTAATTGTTTTATTTGTGCCTAAATCACTAAGTACAACGGTATAGGGCGCCTCAATATTTATAAAAGGAGCAGCACCAAACCTAACTTGCAACTGAATAGTGCCACCAGTAATGGAAGGTTCAGTTTCAACAGGAACGGTTACGCCTATGGATGTATTGGTCGAGTTCCATGTGTTTGTTATTATGGTTCCTCCGGTAATAGCTACATTATCTACACTAAATGAGGGGGGGAGAGTGGTGTCGATTACTGTTGCTGAAGCACTTTCGGTACTAATTGTTTGATTACTGGCAACATCATCTAAAATAGTTCTAAATAAAATGGTTTCACCTTCGGTATAATCGGGGAGTGCAATTAGTTCTGTACTTAAAATGCTTGCGATTAATGTTGCTCCTAAATCGCCTGAACCAATTACAACTTGGTTCCCAATATCTGTAAAACTACCTGCACCAATTTTAGCTTGTATTTGAATACTACCTCCAATTAATGATGCATCATTATCAATTGGGCTGGATATATCTATTGATGAGTTGGAGGAGTTCCAATACCCAGAAACTGTAGTGCCTCCTACACTTACCACAATGCCAGTTGTAAAACCAATAGGGGCAGACCTGTCAATAGTAATGGTTGTGCTACTTTCAGTTCCTGTGGTTTTATTATTTACAACATCTGAAATTATCGCTCTAAATGTGGCCACAGCTCCTTCTGCATAACCCGTAGCTCCTTGAAGTTCAGTTAGGGATATATTTTTTACTAGAGTTGTGCCAAGTGCTGAACTTAAAATAGTAGAAACTGCGCCAATGTTTTCAAATGGGTTAGCTCCAAATTTAATTTGTAGCTGAACAGTGCCTCCATCCAGTGTAACATCATTATCAATAGGTACTGTAACATCTATTCCTGTGTTAGAGGCATTAAAGTAGGCATTTGTAATGGTGCCCCCAACTGAAACGGCTAGGCCAGTTGTAAAGGCTGCTGGTGCGGTTAAATCAGCTTCCCCGTAAATCAAAATTCTTTCCAATCTAGTGTCAGTAATAAGTAAATTTTCAGATAAATCCCATGCTATCCCAAATGGAGATGAAATATCTCTTAAAGAAATTTCATCTTCATTAACAGGGTCGTTAGTGTTAAAATCTGGTTGGCCAAGAACCAAAGTTGGTAATGTGGAGTTGTTGGCAGGTATTTGGTCATAGACTAAAATTCGTGCATTAAAAGCATCAGAAATTGCTAATCTGCCCGTTTTTGATACAGCAACTCCCATTGGTATGTTAAATGAATTGGCAGCAACTCCTGAACCATTTGAAATAAAATCGTCCTGTCCAATAACAGCACTGGCGGGTTCGTTATTAGCAATAGGTATAGTATTATAAATCAATACTCTGTTATTGAATACATCTGAAATGAGTAGTTCATTATTAGGAGATACAGCCACAAACGCTGGGAAGTTAAGTTCTCTATCTGAAGAACCTGCAGTACTACTTGTGAAATCAAGCTGACCGATTACAACGTCTGCAGGCTCCCCGTTTACTTGAGGAATGGTTTCGTAAATCAATACCCGGTTGGCTGCAATATCGCAAATAATTAATTTCCCATCATTGGAAACAGCTAAACCTACTGGGGCTAAAAATTTATCTTGAGCTACTGCCATAGAGGTTGCTGTAAAATTATTCTGACCAATAATTACATCAGCAGGAGTTCCATTGACAGTAGGAATAGTGTTCCAAATTAATACTCCGCGTCCATCGGATACAATAAGTTCTCCGTTGGGGCCAATTACGGCTGCACCTGTAAAGAAATCATTTGTTTCGGGTGCCAAGATTGATTGAGATGGGTTTTGATTTAAACTTGTAAAGTCTAATTGTCCAACCACTACATCGGCAGGTACATCATAAGTACTTGGAATTTCATTCCAAATCATTACTCTGCTCTCTCCTGCAACAATTAATCGTCCTTCGGGAGAAACTATGGCTTGTAATGCACCACTAACACTTTTATTACTGGTGTTGTTATAACCCTCTGAAACTCCATTAGCTGCTCCTACTGCAATGGATGCCTCTTTCATCTGACCTAACTCATTCGCAAAAACACCTTCATTTAAATGAACATATTGCACTACATCTTGAGCTGGACCATAAGTTCCATTCCCAGTTTGTGATGCCACAACAGCAACAAGTCCAGAAGTAGCTGGAGTTAGCACATCCACAGCGACAGAACCACTTCCAATTAATGGTGTAACTGAGTATGTTACAGTTAATCCTGATGAAGCTGTAGCTGATAAATCGATTGTTTCATTTAGTGTAATGTCGTTTAATGGCAGAAAATTAATTGTTTGCCCTTGTTTTAGGCCAGACCAACCCGTTACGTTACTGATTTGCGAGGAGTTAGTTGCGTTAAAAGTGGCAGATCCAACAGCGTTATTATCCTTAAATATTACATAATCGGCAGTTACAGAACCAAGTAGTGGTACATTAAAAGTGCTTTGAACTCCAGGGTTATTAGATTCAATAATTACGGGAGACCCCGCTGAGCCATTCAATGATAAATTAAGGATTGATTGAATACTGTTTTCTTCTAGCTTTAGTGTTATTCCACTATTTACACTCAAAGAATTATATGAATTAGACTTATTTATTTCTGCATTTGATTCAATAATTACATCATAGAAATTAAAGCTTCCGTTAATTTTTGTGCTAGTTATATTTGAAGAGATAAGGTGTAAGGTGGACGTGCCTTGATTAAAAGTTAATTCATTACTAAAATTATTGAATCTGGCGCAATAAAAATGGGAGTCTCCTGCATTAAATACGATAGGGTTACCACTATTAAATGACCACGCATCTACATATAAATCAAACCCATTCATATTAAGGGTTCCACCATTAAAACTTATTTGTTTTGATTTCAGGTCAGATAATAATGTCCATTCTCCCGTGCCCTTGAATTCAATGCCTTCAAAAATTCCAGCAGTTATATTATCTGCCATGTTTATCGTATTACCAGCCGTGTACGATTCAAAAGTTAACTCCTGAATATTTCTTTTTACTCCGTTTGCTAAAATAAAAGATCCGAAAACAGTTAATTGTATATCAAAAGATCCCGATAGTGTAGGGGCCTGTGCCAAAGAAGTTGTCCATACCATATTACGGCAATAGGAATTTTGATCTATTTCCACACGTTGGCCAGGTTCTGTAAAAGAACTTGTGTTAAAAAATACATCGTCTAGCATCCCTGGTACAGATACAGCGGGGTTGAAAGTAACACCTCCATCAGTTGAAAACGTCCAATGGGAAATGTCCGACCAATTACCCGTTCCCCCCACCCAGTTATATTGGTAGGTAGGTGCTGCAGAAGAAACCCAACCATCTACATTGGGTGGACTACCGATAATTAGGCTGCTGGCAAGGTTAAATGCAGCACCTCCTGAGGCGTTATTATCTGATATTAAAATATTTGTACCATTTACTACACCAGACGATTGAACTATGAATCCTTGGCTACCATTAACACTAGATTTAATGGTGATAGGTTTGCCAGAAGTCCCAATTGCACTTAATGAATTGGTTGTTAAGGTTTCTCCAGCTGCTATCTTTAATTCAGATCCTGGATCTAAAATTAGATTGCTTATACTAAGGCTATTTTGAATAAAAAGATTGCTTTTGTCTAATGCTTGTACATTATTAAGTACTAGGTTTCCTCCTAAAGAGCCACCTCTTTCATTAATATAGATATTGCAAGCTGCAGCATTAATTATTCCCCCACCTCCAGAATAATCAGCCAATTGCCCTTCTAAATATATGTTCGAAGTGCCTAATTGAAGGTTTGAAGTAGGGGTATTAATTATAATGGTATTATTAATAGTTAAATCAAAATTATTAGAATTAAATGTGGCATCTTCTATTATTAGATCATAAGTGCTTAATGGGCTTTGCAAATTCCAAGTTCCTCCACCTCTAAATGTAATTCTATCAGGATAATCAAATGTGCCAATATTATCTGCAAAGTCAATATTATTTGTATTAGACGAATCAAAGATTAAATTGTTGATACTTCGTTGTACACCATTATCTATTTCTAAGTTTCCTAAAATAGTAAGGGAGTTAAAAATGTCAGCATTATTATCGTAAATAGCAGTAATGGTTGGGGAGTTTAAACCACTATTTGCCTCCCATGTCATATTATTAATAGTTACTGGGTTATCAAGGGTAACTGATTGACCTACAATGGTAAATGAGTTGGGTGAAAAAAATACATTATCTCCATCTCCTGGGGCAAAAATATGCATATTTGAGCCATCGGCACTAGTTGCCCAATGGTTAGCATAATCAGACCAGTTGCCTGAATTACCTACCCAATAAAAGTTTAATGGTACATCCCAAAGGTTTCCAAATGCCCATCCATTAAAAATCAACGGGCTCTGACGAGCTACACCATTATAAGTTGAGTAATCGGCACTAAAAACAAGTGCTCCTATTGTATTTACATCTTCTATTATTAAAAATGAGCTATTGTTGGTGCCAGATGTTTGTGAGAAAGAAGCTAAACTACCCGAGCTATTTGATTTTATTGTAATGGGTTGATCTCTTAGGCCTAGAGCCGTAAAATTACCCCCAATGTCAATAAATTGGGTGGAGCTTTGCTCAATTGTAACGATAGAGCCGCTCTCTATGAAAAGTGATTTAAAGGTATTGTCATTATTAATATAGGATTCTCCCGTTATATGTGTTTCACCCAGAGCAACAGGGCCATTAATGTAAGTGTAACTCTTAGAATCAGTTCCAAAACTAAATATTGATGCACTGGCATTAAAAATGGGTGTTAAACCTGTTTGATTACGCAATTCATAAATATTAACCGTAGATGTTCCCCAATTAGAAATACCTGTATTATCATTTATATAAATTCTATAAACATCTATTTGGTGGTCTTTGGTATTGAATATGCCTCCATTCAAGCTCAGTTCATTAATTTCAAGATTAGACTGTAGATCCCACGTGCCTTCACCCGTTAAATTAATACTTCCACTTTCATACAAATTATTTCCAAAATCGAGGTTTTGTGTTTCACCACTTAAAGTTTTAAAGTTAAAATTAACACTTCTTTTTACTCCAGCATCTAATGTTAAATCACCTGACATCGTAATGGTTGTTCCATTTCCTCTTAATCGTGGGCTTGTAGCACCAGAGCCAGTTTGCCACTCCATAGTGTTAATAGATACATCTGAATCTACTGTAATGGTTCCTCCAGAAGGAAATGATTCAGGTGTAAAAAAAATATTGTCAACAGATCCAGGAGGGCTTGCTCTAAAACCACCACCACCTTGTAGTTTTGCCCAATGAGCAGAATAATCGCTCCAATTACCTGAGCCGCCTACCCAGTAATAATTAAGCCCAGTTAGCTGGTTTAATGCGCTGAAATCCCAACCTGTATTATTGCCATTGTTAACCCAATTGGTAGGTAAATAGTCAGTATCTCCGGTTACAATATTATCCTCAATGGCTATAAAATCAGCTGTAAACGAAGACCCAGGGGTTATATTTAGGGTTGCTTGAACACCAGAATTTTGTGATTTAATGGTAATTAATTTATCACGAGTACCAATGGCTTCGAAGTTTGAGGTAATGTTAAGTGGGTAAACATCTCTTAGAGACAATGTTGTACCAGGCATCATAAAAAGCTCATTAAAACCATTAGTATTATCGATAAAATAATTACCTGATTCTATTATTACTATATTTAATGGATTATTAGAGCTAATTATCCAACCATCATGAAAATGCCAGGTTGCATTGTCATTTATTATCATTTGAGTAATACTTATACTTCCTAAATTAATGTCTGATGAGCCAGAATTAAAGGTACATATTGATCCATCATCCCAAAGTGATCCATTTAATAGGTCTAAGTTGTAATCATTTGTTGAAAAAGTAGAAGTGTTATAAAGCTCCAGTCCTTCTGTTGTCATTTCACTATTCAAGTCCCACATGCCACCTCCGAAGAAGCGTACTCTACCAGGAAAATTATCAGCCAAAATATTATCTCCATAGTTTATTTCAATAAAATGTTTGGTTGAATTAAATTCTATGTCATCAAACTGTGTAACTACACCTGCGTCCAAAATAAGCTCACCTCTTAATTTTAATGTATTTCCATTGGCTACAATATCTGGATTGTTTGCTCCACTGCCAGGTTCCCAATAAAAATCATTGATATCTACAAACTGGTCAAAGTTTAAAGTGCCACCAGTTGGAAAAGAATTAGCATCGAAATTTACATTATCATTGGGCTGTGGCAATACAACAGCAGGTGTAAAGGGTGGGACTCCAGTGACGGTATATTCCCAGTGCGAAAGTTCAGACCAATTGCCAGTACCTCCAACCCAATAATAATCTCTTGTTGTGCAATTAATGCTAATTGGTGCAGTTGCAGTACCAATAACTGGTGAATCAGAGGCTTTAGTTCGTATCCGATAAGAAGGTGAAAAGGTTGTGATTGGTATTGTAACATCTATTGTTCCTGAAGCAGATGTAGAGGTTACAGATCCTATATCTTGTCCTGGAAATGTTCCGTCAGAAGCAGAAATTTCCGCTGTGAATACATTCCCTGCATTAAATGACCCAGCCATTGCAGTTGCATCATAAGATAATGTAAATGATTCGTTAGCGCATAATGATGTTGGTACATCTAAGGTGTTTAATTGGCCAAACGACACAGTTGATATAAAGCTAAGAGAGAAACTTAATATGATAGAAAGTGATTGTATATAAAGTTTTTTCATAATGTTCATTAATAGAAATAAGAAAGCAATTTAAATAAAAATTTTACCCGCCAGAAGCAGGAGGAGCTGGAGGAGCATCAATTGGATTTTCTGGAGTTGCAGGGGTTGTTCCACCTCCACCATTGTCCTTACCACTTAAAAGAACCGCTGCCAAACCACCAGCAACTACTGCGCCAGCACCTATATAAAGTAACAGGGGTGTTTTCTTAAGCTTGAATTTAGCGCTTAGAATGGCATCGTTAGGCTTGGTTGGGTCGAATAGTTTAAATTGGAGGTTTTCTCCTTTAGTCATTGTTTTGGGCACGTTCCAAGTATAAC
>JAMOMJ010000236.1 GCA_027067135.1 Cyclobacteriaceae bacterium | reverse complement strand
ACCATATTTGTAATCTTCTGATTTGTAGCCGATTAGACCTGACAGGTTTCACCCAATTAAGTGATCCGAAAATGGCTATAACTTAGTGATTATCAACAAAAACCTGTCAGGTCTTGCGGATATTAGGTATTACCAAAAATGTAGCTCCAAACCCTTTAAATAGTATTTTGGATAGCTGAATAGTAACGAATTTTATGTACTTTTATTAGTGAATAAAAGAAATTCTATTCCTCTTAGGAATTTGTTGTGTGCCACCAATGTGACATTCTTATTACCAGATTTGTTAATTTGATATATACGATACATAACTTAAAAAATCAATCATGACACAGTTGATTCTATTATTAGCATTCGTTTTCATTGTTATTTTTATTTTAGTTCTTATGATACCTTCCAAGGTTAAAATTTCTTCCGATTCTATTAAAATTGGAAAATTATTGAAAGTTGGTATTTTCTTTCATGCTATCGAAGACGTACGATTAACTACCCAGTATCCTAAAACTATTAGAAGAGTACATGGGTTTGATTCTGGAGACATCAAGAAAGGAATTTTTGAGACACCTGACAGTCGGAAAATTCGCTTGTACTTATATCAAGAGTATCCACCCTTTATTGAGATAATCCATAGAGGTGGACTGTTTGTATTTAACTCTCCCAATTCTGACATGACAGAACAACAATTTAACGAAATCAAATCCAAACTTAAAAAGTGACTCGACTCAAAAATGAACTACCCCGCAGCAAGCTGACGGGGTATCAAGCTGAATTTTCTGCGAAAACATAGTTGCTTCCGATGCAAGCATCGGGGAATTAAACCACTTTAGATTAAACCTAATAGGCTAACCCTACGATTAAAACTTAACTTTTTTATCCGTTTTAGGAGGGTCAACCCCACAACTGTTATTGTTTTTAGTAAAACCACACCCTGTATTTGCAATGGCTTGGTAAAGCAGAACGCCCCCAAGCATCATAGCAAAATAGTCAACTTCTTGAATAGCAGGTATAAAGAAAAATAAGCCTAACCCTAAGCGAATCACCCTCGAAAAGCTCCAACTCTGTAGGCTAAAATCAATGCCTCTTAAAAGATTTATCATAGCTATTTTTAGACTAAAGACATTAGATATGAAACACAAGAAAAATCTTAATCTTATGTCTAATATCTAATAGTCTAATATCTTCGATTATTTTACCGGCTTTCCTTCGCTTTGCCAGGCTCTTATTCCACCCGATAGGTTATATACTTCTTTAAACCCCATTTTTTTCATCATCTGCATAGCTTGCCCGCTTCTGCCACCAACTGCACAATACACCATCACAGGCTTGCTTTTATCCATTTCCTCTAACGTAGATTTAAAATTGGGCGAATAAATATCTAAATGAGTGCTTCCTTCAATGGCTCCTGCAGCTACTTCTTCTGATGTCCTCACATCTAATATTACCACATCCTTTTTAGAGGTCATCATTTCTTCAAACTCATTGGTGCCAATATTTTTGGCAATCGCCTTCGTTTGGGTTTTATTAGATGATGCTTTTTCTTGTGTTTGAGAGTTTCCACAAGAAACAAAGCCTATTACCAATAATAGAACTAAGCTTAAATTTGTCATTCTTTTCATAGTATTCTTTTTTATTGTTTTAGAGCACGCCTATTTTTTCTAACACTCCTCCACATTACAAAGTAATCTATTCCGGAAAATATGTAATGTGACCTAAGCTACATTTGCGCTCATCAAATATAATTTATTTTGCCGACAGAATTTTATTCTATCATCTAGGGAAGTTAGGCACTTCTGAGTATGAATAACAACACACCCGTATGAAAAAGTTTCTTCCAATACTAAATTGGCTACCCAATTACAAAAAAGAATACCTTAGTGGCGATCTTTCTGCAGGCCTAACGGTTGGTGTAATGCTTATTCCACAAGGCATGGCCTATGCTATGATTGCAGGCCTCCCTCCTGTTTATGGGTTATATGCAGCCATTTTCCCTCAGCTAGTGTATGCTATATTCGGCACCTCTCGTCAGTTAGCGGTAGGCCCGGTTGCCATGGATTCTTTATTAGTAGCTGCCGGCATTTCGGTAATTGCAGAAGCAGGCACTGAAAATTATATTGCTTTAGCCATACTCCTCGCCTTTATGATGGGGGTTATTCAACTTGCTCTGGGAGTATTTAGAATGGGCTTTTTAGTCAACTTTTTATCCAAACCTGTTATTAATGGGTTTACTTCAGCCGCTGCCCTAATTATTGGGCTTAACCAATTAAAACATTTAATTGGTGTTGACCTTGAACGAAATAATAATATCTTCATTATAGTATATGAAGCTATTCAAAACTTCGAAAATATTCATTGGCTTACCGTTGCCATTGGCCTGGGGGCTATCATTATCCTAAAAAACATAAAGCAAATTCATAAGGCTATACCTGGTGCTTTGGTTGCAGTTGTGTTAGGAGTAGTAGTGGTAAAATACTTCTCATTATATACAATGGGTGTAAAAATTGTAGGCGATGTACCCAAAGGACTTCCCTCTTTTTCTATTCCAATAATTAATACGCCTCATTTTAACGAACTCATTCCCGTAGCATTTACATTGGCACTCATTGCCTTTATGGAAGCCATTTCCGTAGCCAAGGCCATTCAGGTAAATCATAAAGATGAATACAAATTAGATTCTAATCAGGAGCTAATTGGGTTGGGCATGGGAAATATTGTGGGCTCCTTTTTTAGTGCGTTCCCTACCACCGGTGGCTTTAGCCGCTCAGCGGTAAACGAACAATTAGGTGGGCGCACCAACCTTGCAGCTATTATTAGTGCTTCTCTTGTTATACTAACCTTACTTTTTTTAACTCCATTATTTTATTACCTGCCCAATTCTATTTTGGCGGCTATTATTATGGTAGCCGTATTCGGGTTAATCGACACCAAATTTCCGGTATTGCTATGGAATACAAAAAAAGAAGATTTCTTAATGCTGGCCATATCATTTGGAGTTACCCTTGGGCTGGGCATTAAAGAAGGCATAGGCGTAAGCGTTGCTATGTCATTATTAGCTATGATTTACCGCAGTACCAAACCTCATTTTGCTGTACTGGGAAAAATGCCCTCTTCTAAAGAATTTAGAAATATTAAGCGATTTGATAATCTCAAAGTATATGAAGACATCCTCGTGTTTAGATATGACGCTGATTTGTATTTTGCCAATATAAATCATTTTATCGATACCATCACTAAAGAAATTGATGCCAAAGGAAGCAAACTAAAATTGGTAGTGTTGCACGGTGGCAGCATATCACATATTGATTCTACGGCTTATCAGGCACTGCAAGAGTTAATCGAACACCTAAATAAACGAGGCGTTGAATTTTATTTCTCATATATTAAAGGGCCAACTAGAGATTTCTTACAACAAATAGGACTTAGCAAAGTTGTTGGCGAAAGCTATTGTTTTTTAGACGTTGAAGAGGCCGTAGAAGCTTATTTGAATAAGCAAAAGAATACGAAAAACCAGTAAATCAATATAGTACCGTTTACTATGTAATTTTAATCACATAGATTAAATTGCAGTTGAGGTAAACTTGCATAAGTACAAAAAATGTATAATTATAAAAATATAACAATATGCCAGTAGAACAGATATACACAGGCTGTTTAGCCGAGGCCGCTTATTTTATCCATTCAAATGGAGAAGCCGCAGTAGTTGATCCATTAAGAGAGACCACCCCTTATATTACAAGGGCTGCCGATAATGGAGTAAAAATTAAATACATCTTCCTAACTCACTTTCATGCCGATTTTGTATCGGGTCATGTAGATTTAGCGAAGAAAACAGGAGCTACCATTGTTTATGGACCTTCTGCCACTGCCGATTTTGATTTTCATGAAGCACACGATGGTGAAGTATTCAAAATTGGAGACATTACCTTAGAGCTTATGCACACTCCAGGTCATACAATGGAGTCGATTAGTTTAGTATATATAAACGAAGAAGGGAAGAAAGAATTTGTCATGACTGGTGATGTTTTATTCATCGGTGATGTGGGCCGTCCTGATTTGGCTGTAAAATCTGACTTATCTCAAGCAGATTTAGCAGGTCATTTATTCGACTCGCTTCGTAATAAGGTAATGAAATTACCAGATGACATTATTGTATATCCTAACCACGGTGCAGGTTCTGCTTGTGGCAAAAACATGAGCGAAGAAACTTTTGATACGTTAGGACATCAAAAAGAAGTTAATTATGCACTACGTGCAGATATGACGAAGGAAGAGTTTGTAAAAGAAGTGCTTACAGGATTAGTAACACCTCCTCAATATTTTCCTAAAAATGCAGGAATGAACAAAGGAATAAACAAGAGTTATGCTGATATTCTTGCTTCTGGGCTTCAAGCACATGACCCTGCTGAGTTTAAAGGATTAATGGAATCTACAGATGGAATTATCATTTTAGATACACGCCACGAGCAAATATTTAAAGATGCTTTTGTTCCTAACACGTACAACTTTAACATCGATGATAATTTTGCTCCTTGGGTAGGTGCAGTTATTCTTGACATTGAGGCTCCAATATTGATTATTGCAGACGAAGGCCGTGAAGAAGAAGTAGTAACACGATTAGCTCGTGTAGGGTATGATAACGCCATCGGGTACCTTAAAGGTGGAATTGATGCCTGGAAAGAAGCAGGATATGAAACAGATTCGATTATTTCAATTTCACCTAAAGAGCTTAAGGTTAAAATGATGGGCAAAATCAACATTGTTGATGTTCGTAAAGAATCTGAATATTACTCTGAGCATGTTGATGCGGATAACGTTTATAACAGGCCTCTTGACTTTATCAATAAAAATATTGAAGAGTACGATGCAAACGAAGAGTATTACTTACATTGTGTAGGTGGCTACCGTTCTATGATTGCAGCTTCAATTTTAAGAGCAAACGGTATTAAAAATGTAATTGATATTGCCGGTGGATTTAACGATATTAAAGAAGCAGGTGTTAAGGTTACAGAATATGTTTGCCCAACTACCATGTTATAATAAGTAGCTCACGCTACAAGTAAATTTTAAGTGTGTCATCCTGAATTTATTCCAGGGTCTATGTAAGCATTTTGCTAGATTCCGAAACAAGTTTAGGATGACCTTTTTTCGAGATCGTTTTTATGAATACAAAAACAGAAGAAAAGCCAAGTCTGGTACCACGATTTTTAATTTTTAGCTTAACCTTGGGGTTAGCTCCTTGGTCGCCACCACATATTATTGGTAAGGTAAAATGGTTAATGGGTGGTGCCGCTGGCATGCAACCTATGGATTGGTTTGATTTAGTACTGCACGGAACCCCTTGGGTACTTTTATTTGGTGCTCTTATTTGGGAAGGGAAAAAAAAGTTTTTTCCTGCTGAGTAATTAAAACCTAATAGAATGGAACAAACCTATAAAGATGAAATTTCTACAATCGTTCGAGAGTACGGTTCTTTATACGATGATGGGTTTGATGTACTGGCAAGAGGGAATGAGGTGGAGTTTAAAGTGAGTAAATCGAAATTTAGATTAAAATTCACTATGAAAAATCCTGCTAAAATGCAAACTGAAGTAACATTATCAAGGGAAAAACCTTATTCGTTTACTTCCACAGACTTAAAACACCCCGAATTGATTCCTCTTAACAACAAGCAATTAGATAAGGTTGATACTATCTTAAAAAAAGAGAAAGATTTATGGCTAATCACATCTATGAACAACCTAGCTGTTCATTATGATACTTCAGAAGGGTATAAAAGCATAGCCAAACAAAAACTCATTTTTTATAGTAATTTGGAAAATGATACTTCTGAGGTAAAAATCAAAACTCATTTTAACCAACCATTTGCAGTAATCTACTACCAAGTTAAGTATTCCAATGATTTCGCTATCTGGATAGACCTTGAAGAACAACAAATATGTGGTGCTACCTGGCTGGAATTTCCTCAAAATAAAGGAGGGCTTATCTCAAAAGAAGATTTTAATTTTATCGACCAATCTCTTAAAAAAAATGGCTCATTTGGGGTCTATGGGAATGTAACTGAAGGTTTACGGTCGCTAATCGAATATTTTGAAGTAAACATTGATGGATTTGAAGACCCCGATAATTATTGGATGTCGGTAATACCCAAAGATGGGCATGGACACTTCTTGCATTTTGACATAAATAAAAAAAACGGAGAAATCGGATCTCCTATTGCTGGTCATTCTATTCCAGCTCCTGAACCACCAGATTTGGATCCATAATTGTATTTGCCTATACCTACTTAGGGCTTGCTGAAAAAGTCCCAGGTACGTTAGATACGAGCAGGCAAAGCGAAGATGTATAAGAATACTTCGAGCTGAAGCCTGTGAAGTAGATGACGTGCCTGGGGCTAACATAATTTCACTAAATTTTAATTTAATGAAATTAACAGGTGCAAGGGTTTTAGCCAATTTTGGTTAAAACCCTTGCACTTTATTAGCAGTTAACTACTGTAATTCCCTAATAAACCTTCATTTATGTGTTTTTCAGCAAGCCCTACTTAGTTTTAGAGAAAGGAGCTTAGTTTTTATTTCTGCTCTTCTTACATTTGAACCTGATAATTTCAAATGCAAGAACTCAGCCTTTCCGAACTTAATCTTCAAATAAAAAAAACGTTAGAAGAACAACTAGCGGCCTCCTATTGGGTAGTAGCTGAAATTGCTCAGATTCAGGTAAATAGCAGTGGACATTGTTATTTAGAACTGGTACAAAAGGAAGGCAATCAGGTAATTGCCAAAGCCAGAGCTACTATCTGGGCATACTCTTACCGTAATATTTCTGCATGGTTTGCCAGAATCACCGGCAATGATTTAACCGTAGGCATGCGCATTTTAGCCAACACCAAAGTAACTTATCACGAAGTGTATGGGCTAAGTCTTAATATAAAAGACATCGACCCTTCGTTTACCCTAGGTGAGCGAGAAAAAGCAAGGCAAGAAGTAATTGCCAGGTTAGAGGCCGATGGCATTATGGAGATGAACAAAGAGCTTGAACTCCCTCAAGTTCCTCAAAACATAGCCATTATAAGCTCTGAAACTGCTGCCGGGTATGGAGATTTTATTAACCAAATTGAGCATAATGGATATGGCTATAAAGTCCACCATTATTTATTTTCTGCCAGTATGCAAGGGGATAAAGCCCCTGAAAGCATTATAAATGCCTTGCACCAAATTATAGATTCAGATGCTGATGTGGTAGTTATCATTCGTGGAGGTGGTTCTCAACTGGACTTAGACTGCTTCGATGATTATAACCTTTGCAGTCATATTGCTCAGTTTCCATTACCTATTCTTACCGGAATAGGGCACGAACGAGATACCTCCATTGCAGATATGGTAGCACACACGCAGCTAAAAACACCAACTGCCGTTGCAGAGTTTATCATTCAGGGGTTTATTGAGTACCAATCAAGTATTAACGATTTATTTTCAAGCATTAGCTCGGTAGCCACTGACTATATCTATACTGAAAAAGAAACATTAAATCAGATATCAACAAGGATGAATCTGGAAATTCAGCAGAAGCTACAAGCAAGCAAAGCAAAGCTCGCATCCATCACACAAAACATTGCGCACTCCAGTGCCTTTCAATTAGCAAATAGTGAGAATAGATTAAAATCGATTGAGCAAAAAATAAATTTACTCAACCCTAAACACCTCCTTAAAAAAGGATATTCGGTTATTTATAAAAATGGCAAACCACTAGGCAGCACCAAGGTTTCAGCAAACGAACAAATAGACATCATTACCGCAAATCAACGTATTTTAAGCACCGTTGATAAAGCAATAGAAAATACAGAATTATGAGCAAGTTTAATTATACAAAAGCACTTTCTCGTTTAAACGAAATAGTGGAAGAAATGGAATCAGATGAATTGGATATTGAAAAAATAAGCAAACTGGTTAAAGAATCTAGCACCTTACTTAAGGCCTGTAAAAAAGCACTTACCTCAACTGAAGAGGAAATAAATGAAGTAATTACTCAAATGAATTTACCACCTGAATAAATTGAATTTCTTTGTTAAGTTTACTCTTTAACTTGGCAACAAATAACTTTCTACTATGAACAAATTCTTTAGCTTTATCCTAATTTCAGCAAGTACAATAAGCCTAGCGCAAACCACAAGGTGGCAGCAACATGTAGATTACACCATAGCCTTAAAGCTTGATGTAAACACCCATCTATTCGAAGGAACACAAAAATTAATATATACAAACAACTCTCCTGATACGCTCAAAACAGTGTATTACCACTTATACTTTAATGCTTTTCAGCCGGGCAGCATGATGGATGAACGCTCAAGAGCCATTGAAGACTCAGATTCAAGAGTTGGAGACCGAATTTCCAAACTTTCAGAAAAAGAGACAGGAAAAATTTACCCAACCAGTTTACAGCAAAACGGGCAGAACATTAACTACACCGTTGTAGGCACCATTTTAGAAGTTGAGCTCGCACAACCAATCCTTCCTCATACTACTACAACATTCGATATGGTATTTGAAGGTCAGGTACCTGTACAAATTAGAAGAACCGGTAGAGATAATAAAGAAGGCATTGATTACTCCATGGCGCAATGGTATCCTAAAATGAGCGAATACGATTATGCAGGATGGCACGCCAACCCCTATGTAGCCCGTGAATTTCATGGAGTATGGGGCAATTTTGAGGTAAACCTAACACTTGACTCAAGGTATATTGTAGGTGCCACAGGCATCTTGCAAAACCCGGATGAAATTGGGTATGGCTACGCTGCCCCTGTAAAGCATAAAAAAAACAAGCCGATTACCTGGCATTTTAAAGCAGAGAATGTACACGATTTTGTGTGGGCTGCAGACCCCGATTATGCGCACAAAACTGTGCAGGTTCCCGATGGCCCTAAAATGCACTTTTTTTACCAGGAAGATAGCATAACCACCGAAACCTGGCCTCAACTTATGGAAATTACACCCAAAATGGTTTCGTTTATGAACCAACGATTTGGCAAATACCCTTACTCAGATTTTAGCGTAATACAAGGAGGCGATGGAGGTATGGAGTACCCAATGGCTACTTTAATTGTTGGCCGAGGCAGTTATGCAGGTTTAATGAGTGTTACAGTACACGAAATGTTTCATAGCTGGTATCAGGGTGTAGTAGCTACCAACGAAAGTCTCTACCCCTGGATGGATGAAGGTTTTACCACCTATGCAAGTAATATTACCAAAGCATATTTAACCAATAGCGAAAATGACCCTCAACAGGGATCTTACAGAGGGTATTATTACCTTGTAGAAAAAGACAAACAAGAACCACTAACAACACATGCTGATCATTATAATACCAATTTAGCCCATGGAATTGCTGCCTACTCCATGGGTTCTATGGTACCGGCTATGTTAGAGTATATTGTGGGAGAAAAAAACTTTGAAAAAGCCTTTCGAGTATATTATAATACTTGGCAATTTAAGCACCCTAACCCAACCGACTTTAGGCGAGTAATTGAGAAAGAAACAGGGTTTGAATTGGGCTGGTTTTTTAACGAATGGATTGGCACTACTCACCGTGTAGATTATGCAATAGATAGTGTTTTTGGAGATGGGGCTAATACAATAGTTAAATTATTTAATAAAGGGACGATGCCAATGCCTACAGAGGTGTTTGTAACTTTCTTGGATGGGAGTTCTGAAATTTACTATTTCCCACTTAGAATGATGCGGAATAAGAAAACTGAATTTGGGGATACAAAATATACCACTGTAAGTGATTGGCCTTGGACTAACCCCAATATCGAATTTAGTATTCCAAAACCAATTAATAATATTAAATCTATTGAATTGAACAAGAGTAAAAGAGTGCCGGATATTGACCCCACCAATAACAGTTGGCAAAACCAATAATTGAATGGAGCTAGAGCAAGCTAAAAAAAGAATTAATGAGTTAACCAAAGAACTCCACCACTATAATTACGCTTATTATATGGAGGATAAATCATTAATTCCTGATCATGAATTTGATTTATTATTAAAAGAATTAATTGACTTAGAAGCCCAGTTTCCAAACCTAAAACGAACAGACTCCCCTACCCAACGGGTGGGTGGCACCATTAATAAAGCCTTTGAAACGGTGCAACACAGCACCCGAATGTTATCGCTTGGCAATACCTATTCAGAAGAAGATTTGCTTGAGTTTGATAACCGTGTAGCCAAAGGCTTAGAGGGGCAGCCTTACGAATATTTTTGCGAACTAAAGTTCGATGGAGTGGCCATCAGCCTTCAATACGAAAACGATGTATTGGTAAGAGCTGTAACCAGAGGCGATGGCACCAAAGGGGACGATATAACAGATAATGCAAGAACGATTCGGTCAATACCATTAAAAATAAACTCAAATCTTGACAAACTAGAAGTTCGCGGAGAGGTTTTTATGCCTAAAACCGTATTTGAAGAGTTGAATCTGGAACGTGAAGAAGCTGGAGAAGACCTTTACGCTAATGCCCGTAACACAGCATCTGGCAGTCTTAAAATGATGGACTCCGCCCAGGTAGCCAAACGAAAATTAGATTGCTATCTGTATATGTTGTTAGCCGAAGGACATGACTCACACGAAGAGGCTATACATAACCTGGAACAGTGGGGGTTTAATGTATCTCCTACCTATCAAAAATGCGGCAATATTCAAGAAGTATTGGATTATATTCACTCTTGGAGCGAAAAGAGGCACGAACTCCCTGTAGAAACAGATGGTATTGTTATTAAAGTTAATAATTTAGACCAGCAGGAATTGCTTGGGTTTACAGCTAAAACGCCTAAATGGGCTATCTCTTATAAGTATAAATCTGAAAATGCCTGTACCAAACTTAATGCTGTAACCTACCAGGTTGGCAGAACCGGGGCCATTACACCAGTTGCAGAGTTAGAACCTGTGCTGTTGGCAGGCACTACCGTAAAACGAGCCTCTTTGCATAATGCCAATGAAATTGAACGGCTCGATTTACACGAAGGTGATTTTGTTTTTGTTGAAAAAGGAGGCGAAATAATACCAAAAGTTACAAGCGTTGATTTATCGCAACGAAGTGGGAAGAGTAAAGCTATTACCTACATTACCCACTGTCCTGCCTGCAATACAGAGCTTGTTCGGAAAGAAGGTGAAGCCTCTCATTATTGCCCTAATACCGAAGCCTGCCCTCCACAAATAAAAGGTAGAATTGAACACTTTATTCATCGTAATGCGATGAATATTGACAGTTTAGGTGAACGCACTATTTCGTTATTATACGAAAAAGGCTGGCTCAATAAACCTTCCGATTTATATAAATTAACAAAAGAACAACTATTAGAACTTGAAGGATTTAAAGAGTTATCAGCCACAAATCTTTTAACAGGAATAGAACGCTCCAAACAAGCACCATTTGAAGCCGTATTATTTGGCTTAGGCATTAGGTATGTGGGCAAAACAGTAGCTGAAAAACTAATTGAACATTTTAGAAATATTGATGCATTAATGGCTGCTGGTTTTGATGAATTAGTTGGCGTGCAAGAAATTGGTGACCGTATTGCCGAAAGTGTAATTGCCTATTTCTCTGAACAAACGAACAGAGAAGAAATTGAGCGGCTTAAGTCAGCCGGACTTCAATTTGTAACTACAGCCAATGAAAAGCAAAGCAATATTTTAGCTGACAAGACATTTGTGGTGTCTGGTGTTTTTACCAATTACAGCCGAGACGAGTTAAAAAATACCATTAAAGCCAATGGAGGCAAAGTTGTGTCCTCTATTTCTAAAAAGTTAGACTATTTGATAGCAGGCGACAAAATGGGCCCATCTAAAAAAGAAAAGGCAGAAAAACTGGAAGTACGTATCATTTCTGAAGAAGATTTTGAATCTTTGTTGCTTAAGTAATTTCAATGATATTAGGGCAGGCTTTATCATATAAAACCAAGCGATTTTTAAAACAAAATCACGACATAAGAACAAGTGTTCCTTATGACAAAGCCCGGCATATTGGTATAATATTTAGTAACGACACACCTGATAAGTCAAAATCAGCAGAACAGCTAAAAGCTCTACTGCAAGCAGATGGCAAGCAAATTAAAATATTAGCCTACGATAGAAATGTGCAAGTTCAACATTTGCCATTTGAATCATTCTCTAATAAGGATTTGGGTTTTTGGGGAAATTTTAATAAACAATCAATTGATAAGTTTAGTAACACTACATTTGATTTTCTTTTTTGCTTAGATAAAATTCCTGGCAAAATAATTAAAAATTTGCTTGCCAAAAGCAAGGCTAAATGCCGAGTGGGCATTTGTGATGATTTTGAAGCCTATCAAAATACGTTTGAGTTAATCGTGCAAACTGCAAATGATACAAACGTAATTGACAGTGTATATTCTTACACTAAAAAAATACGATAATGAAAAGTTTAAGAGGACTAGGCGTTGCATTAGTAACGCCCTTTGATGTAAATGGTAAAATTGACTTTGTAGCTCTTTTAAAACTTTTAAAGCATACGGCTGATAATGGTGTTGATTATTGGGTTGTAATGGGTTCTACAGGGGAAGCCATTACCTTAACAGAGGAAGAACAAGAGGAAGTGCTTCAATTTGTTCTAAAAAACAACCCTACTCAACTTCCGATTATTTTTGGCTTAGGTGGGAGCAATACATCTGGGTTAGTAAATAGGTTACAAAAACTAGATTTAAGTGGTGTAACAGCTATTCTATCTTCATCACCTGCTTATAATAAGCCAACACAACAAGGCATTATTGCACACTTCAACCAAATTGCAAACAATTCTCCTATACCTGTCATTCTTTATAATGTACCTGGCAGAACATGTTCTAATATGGATGCTTCCACAACCTTAAGTTTAGCAAACCACCCAAATATTATTGCTATTAAAGAAGCTTCTGGTAATCTAAATCAAGTGGAGGATATAATTAAAGGAGCTCCCGATGGCTTTATGCTTACTTCTGGAGATGATATGCTCACTTCTGCCATTACCAGTTTAGGTGGTATAGGAACAATTTCCGTATTGGCAAATGCTTTACCAAATCAATTCAGTAATATGGTAAAAATTGCACTTAGTGGAGATGTTAACACTAGTGCGCATATAGAAAGAAGCCTTCAAGAAATTAGTAACTTAATGTATGTAGAAGGAAATCCAACAGGGCTAAAGGAATTATTGGCACAACAAGGAATTTGCACTAATAATGTAAGGTTACCCTTACTCCCTGCCACACATGAGCTTAAAATGGCAATACAATTAGCAATTGTAAAGCTTTAACTCACATTATGTAATTTTCCATGCTTATATATACCTCATAGAAGTGGCTATTGTAGCTATGCAAAAAGCCACTTGTTTAGCTCAGTTGGTACAGCACATAATTAGAGGTCTGCTGAAAAACCCTTACTTGTTTAATAATTTGAAAGTTAAGTCGGCTCCTGACTCTTTAAGCCCTAATTTAAAAAATATAGGGCATAAAAAAAGGCGGTAAAACCGCCTTTTAAGATCTATAGGAAAGATTATCCGTTGTTCTTTTTATCTTGAACTTCCTTACGAATGTCTTGAGCTAAATTTTTCATTTCTTGCATTCCTTTTCTTACTCTAGTTCCAGCAGCATTATTGCCTTTGTCATAGAATTTTTCAAAATCGCCTTCAAGTCCATTAACAAGGTTTTGTAATTCTTCGAATCTTTTCATTTCAGTTTAAAGTTTTAAGGTTATTTTTTATTTATTAAAATTATTATTCAGCCAATATAGTTAAAATGTGGTTAAAACAACACTCGAACCACATTAATTGGCAACTATTCGCTAAATTCTACTAGTTTTTGCTCTTTATAATAGCCATCATCTAGTTTTTTCTTCACATTTACGAAAGCACTAATTGTTTGTTCAACGTCTGCAAATGTGTGCTCCGCTGTTGGAATAATCCTCAAAATGATAGTTCCTCTAGGTACAACAGGATAAATTACAACTGAGCAAAACACTCCATAATTCTCTCGTAAATCCATTGCCAAATTAGCTGCTTCACCTACAGTACCATTAAGTACTACAGGAGTTACGGGGCTTTTTGTTGTTCCAATATTAAATCCATTATCCCTAAACCCATTTTGCAATGCACCTACAATTTTCCATAGGTTTTCTCTCAGCTCAGGTTTAGTCCTAAGCAATTCAAGTCTTTTTAACGCTCCTATTACAAGCGGCATTGGTACTGATTTAGCAAAAATTTGAGAACGTGTATTAAAACGCAAATATTCAATTACATCCTTATTACCAGCGATAAAAGCTCCAATGCTTGCCATCGATTTTGCAAATGTTGAAAAGTACAAATCAATCTCATCTTGAACACCTTGCTCCTCACCTGCCCCTGCACCAGTTTCTCCTATTGTTCCAAATCCATGAGCATCATCAACAAGTAATCTAAAATCAAATTTCTTACGCAAAGAAACAACACCTTTTAAATCACCCATATTACCCGACATACCAAATACGCCTTCGGTAATTACAAGAATACCTCCACCTGTTTCATCAATAATTTTTTGAGCCCTCTCAAGCTGCTTTTCAAGGTTTTCTATGTTATTATGAGGGTAAACAAATCGTTTACCCATATGTAATCTAACGCCATCCACAATACTTGCGTGAGATTCGGCATCATATACAATTACATCTCTTCTATCTACAATGGCATCAATAACAGACATGATCCCTTGGTAGCCATAGTTTAACAGCATACAAGCTTCTTTCTGAACAAAATCACCAAGCTCATTTTCAAGTTGATCGTGGAGCACTGTATTACCAGACATCATCCTTGCACCCATTGGGTATGCTAGCCCCCAATCTTTTGCTGCATCTGCATCTGCTTTACGCACTTCTGGGTGGTTTGCTAGCCCTAAGTAATTATTAAGACTCCAGGTTAAAACCTCTTTTCCTCTAAATTTCATTCTAGGAGCAATTTCTCCTTCTAATTTCGGAAACATAAAATACCCTTCTTCTACATTGGCATGTTTACCAAGAGGTCCTCTATCGAGCATTAATTTTTTAAATATATCCACTATCTAATATGTTTATAATATTTATTATTCTGTTTTTAACGGTCGCAAATATACGTAAAATGCGCTTATTATTAATTGAATAGAATTGTATTTTACACAGATAGCCTTAATGATAAAAATCTTAATCTATTCTTATTAATTGCTTCTATCTGTTTTGTACTATTGTATAAAACAGATAGAAGATGCCACAGATAAAAAAAATACTAATTGCAAACCGTGGAGAGATTGCCCTTAGAATCATTCGTTCGGCTAAAGAAATGGGCATAAAAACGGTTGCCGTATATAGCGAAGCCGATCGTAAATCTCCTCATGTTTTTGCAGCTGATGAGGCTATTTTACTAGGACCTCCACCGTCTTCAGAATCATACCTTTTAGGCAATAAAATAATAGAAGTCTGTAAACAGTTAGAGGTCGATGCTATTCATCCGGGCTATGGGTTTTTATCTGAAAACGCAGAATTTGCTGATAGCGTTGAAAAAGCAGGGCTCATATTTATAGGCCCTTCTTCTGAAGCTATTCGAATAATGGGTAATAAACTTGCAGCAAAAAAAGCCGTAAGTGCTTATAATATACCCATGGTGCCTGGCACCGAAGAAGCCATTACCGACCCAGAATTTGCCAAACAGCTTGGCAATGAAATTGGCTACCCCATTCTAATTAAAGCTAGTGCTGGAGGTGGGGGAAAAGGCATGCGGGTGGTACACAAAGCCGAAGAACTTGAAGAACAAATGAACCTTGCTATTAGCGAAGCTACTTCTTCGTTTGGCGATGGATCTGTTTTTATTGAAAAATACATTGAATCTAATAAGCATATTGAAGTTCAAATTTTAGGAGATAAACATGGTAAAACATTATACCTCTTTGAGCGTGAGTGCTCCATACAACGAAGGCATCAAAAAGTGATAGAAGAAGCTCCATCCATGGTTATTTCAGAAAACCTCAGGAAAGAAATTGGAGAAGCTGCTGTACGAGTAGCTGAATCTTGCAACTACCATGGAGCCGGTACTGTAGAATTTATTTATGAAAATGGAGCCTTCTATTTTCTTGAGATGAATACCAGACTTCAAGTAGAACATCCTGTAACAGAATTAATTACAGGAATCGACCTGGTAAAAGAGCAAATATTAGTTGCCGAAGGCAAACCGTTGGAACTAAACCAACATGATTTAAAAATTCATGGGCATGCATTTGAAGTACGTGTGTATGCCGAAGACCCTGAAAATAATTTTCTTCCAGATATTGGCACACTAACATCCTACATGAGACCACAAGGTTATGGTGTAAGGGTTGATGACGGCTTTGAACAAGGTATGGACATTCCAATTTATTACGACCCTATGATTGCAAAGCTCACTTCTTTTGGTAGTACCAGAGATGAAGCCAGAAAAAGAATGGTTAGAGCTATTGATGAATACACCATTACTGGAATTAAAACAACCCTCCCTTTTTGTAAATTTGTGTTTGAGCACCCTGCTTTTATTGATGGCAGTTTTGACACCAAGTTTGTTGAAAAATACTTTGGCGAAGATAGCTTAAAGAGCAATAACATAGAACAGGAAAAAATTGCAGCAGTTATGGCAAGTATTCTCTTTAATAAAGGCTCTAAAAACCTGAAACAGAAATCAACCTCTTCGAAAGAAAAATCTAATTGGAAAAACAGAGCATTTAGATGATTCGACTAAAATACCCAGTAATACTTGCTTCTAGCTCTCCTCGAAGAAAAGAACTTTTAGAAATGTTAGAAATACCCTTCACGGTTCAAACTCTTGAGGTAGAAGAAAATATTCCTGATCATATTTCTCCAAAAGAGTCGGCTTTATTTCTAGCAAAAATAAAAGCAGATGCCCATCAACATCTAGTTAAAAACCAGCTAATAATTACAGCCGATACAGTGGTGGTTGCGAATAACATAGTGCTGGGAAAACCAACCAATACTCAAGAGGCTTCTGATATGTTAATAACCTTATCTAACAGTACTCACGAAGTTATAACAGGGGTTATAATACGAGTCAATAAAGAAGAATATGCGCTTAACGTATCTACAAAAGTTACCTTCTCCGCCCTGACATCAAATGAAATCAATCATTATGTTCAATCTGATAAAGCTAATGATAAAGCAGGCGCCTACGGTATTCAAGATTGGATTGGACTCATTGGTATTTCAAGTATCGAAGGCTCATATTATAATGTAATGGGATTCCCCACTTTTGAAGTTTATGAATGTTTGAAAAAGCATTTCGCAATATAGTTCGGCATTATTTTTGACTTTTAGTCATCATAAGTATAAAAAACTAATCTTTTAATTACATTAGTACACTTAAAGCCTAACCAATTAAAATCATGAAAAATATTTCTATTCTCCTGCTTGTTTTATGTATGGGTTTAACGGCATTTGCCCAACCCAACTATTCTACAAAACCTTATCGTGTTCGTGAGGGGCAAAAAATTAATCAATATAATAAAGAAGCTAAGAGGTTAATAAAAAGCGGGAATTATACGGAAGCAGCGATGAATGCTGCTGCAGCATTAAGAATAGCTATAAAAAAAGGGCAAATATCTACTGCTCAACAACATTTGCATGCCAGCTATAATAGATCGGTGCAGGCAAACCTAAACCGAATAGAGATTTTAGAAGAAAATACAGAATCGTTTGAAGGTGACCAAACGGTAACTGACATTGCTGAAATTATCAGGCTATATAAAGTTATGAAAGCGACTGATAACATTCTGAAAGAAGTTCCAGCTAAGTCGCTTAAAGGAGCCAAAAAGAAAGACCCGGGATTTCATCCTACGTTTGGAGACTATAAAGGCAAATTAGCTAAGGCTAAAGAAAATTTAGAAAAGGCTAAAGAAGAAGCAGCTAAAATGCACTATGCCGAAGGTAGAAAATTAGAAAGCCAAGGGAGTAAATTAAATGCGAGAATGGCTGCCAAAAGGTATAGATGGGCAAATGAATATGTGCCTGACTATCGCGATGCGAATGAAAGGTATGAGGAAGTACGAAAGCTAGGCACCACTCGAATGGGATTAATGAAATTTGAGTCTGGCAATAGTCAATATGGAGATTTGGGTGCCATAGTGAGCGATAAGCTGCTCGAATATTTAACCTCAAAGGCATCGGAACTTGAGTTTTTTGAAGTTGTTGACAGAAACCAACTTGATAATGTAATTAAAGAGCAGGAATTGGCAGTTTCAGGGCTTATGGACGAGAGTACAACTGCTGAAATTGGAGAACTAAAAGGAGTTGACGTACTATTAGTTGGGAGTGTACCAAAAAGCTTTATCGATAGGCAAAAAACAGGCCCTGAAGACAGGTCTTATTCAAAAGAAGTAACAATTCGTACCGAGAAATACATTGATGACAATGGTAAAGAAAAGACTCGTAAGATTAAAGGTACCGTATATGCTCAAGCTAAGGTGTATGAGAAAAAAGCTAATGCCGTTGTAAGCTGCTCCTACAAAGTAATAGATGTTAAAACAGGTACAGTGCTCTATTCAGGAACAGGTACTGGCACGGATGATTGGCGTAAAAGGTGGATAGGCAGCTATACAGGAGATAAAAGAGCCATTCCTACACTTATGAAAAAGAGAGAGCCAGACTACCCAAGCTACGACCGAATGATAAATGTTTCGAGCAGTAAAGCAGCGAACCAAGTATATAATGAGCTTTTAGGGTTTGCGATTAAAGTAGGAAAATAGTTCCTACTTTTGGTTAAATTCTAACTCATAGGAAATATCATTACCAATTGTTTTTTTAGCTTTTTCGTATGCTTTAGCACTTGCTAACTCAAAATTGGCTCCGCTCCCTTTTACACTTGAAAGTGAGCTTTTATAAATTTCTTTACCAGTATCTGTTCGAACCATGGATACTGTGGCATCTAAGTACGAAAAATATATGCCTCCTTGTTTACCTTGCCCACTTCTTGTAGCAGCTTCTATCGTAATAAAATAATCAGCACCTTCAGCCTCTTCCACAAATTTATAATCAAGCTCAATAAGTGCATTTTTTAACGAAGGTGCAAGAATAGTAATACCAAGAGGTTTCCCTAGTCCATATTCTTTAGAACTAACATAAACTGTAGGTGCAAGCACTTTTACTTTTAACTGTTTGGCTTGCAAAGGATGCTCTTTCAATGTTTTACGAATAAAATCAGTATTATCTTCCACACCTAACAAATCAGCTACATCTACATTAGCATGCAAAAGTAGCTCTCCGCTGCGCTTAATTTGATCTGTATTTATTACTAATTCAGCTATACCGTTTTTGTTTGAAATAATACTTGTTTCATATTCTATCTCATCATTACGAAGTATTTTAAAATGAACCGGTATATCAATTAATGGGTTTCCCTCTAATTGTAATGCCAACTTAATAGGATTTTTAAATAGCTCCACTTTTTTAATAGTATAGGCTTCTTGTTCAGGAATTAGTTTTATTTCGGACAAGTGATTTATGTATTGAAAATTTTTAGGTAAAAAAGTAAGTTCTCCAAACTGAACAGAGTTATATGGAAACTTATTATTAACAGTAGCTCTTACCTTTCCGTTTGAATCCACAAAGTTGGAAACTAACACAATGTTATCATTTGAACGATTAAAACTGCCTGAGAAAGTAAAGTCATAGCCGGACTCTCCTATTTTAACAAGTTCTAAATCACTTAGCTTATTTAATATACGATTAGTAAACTCAGCAGAAAACTTGCTTTCTTTACCAGATGTTTCAAAACCAACTTTTCCTTTGCAAACCGTAATACCAGCATCGCCTAATTGAAGTTGCAAGCCATAGGCATAAAACGAAGCCAACTCCTGCACATTTAGTGTTCCTTTATTAAAAAAGTCATCCGTACCTTGGGCTATGTCTAATTTCATTTGCCCAATTTTATTAAAGTCAAGTTGATCGTCTTGGTCTAATGCCATTAACATTACCGCAGCCTTGTTTATCTCTTTCAGTTTCACCTGACTTTCGAATAATAAATCAATGGCTTTTTCCTTATTACCATTTGCTATGCTAGTATTTGCTATACCTACATTTTTTTCAATGGCTGCTGTATTTACTTTTATTATATCAAGGTTAAACTCAATAATGTCTTGAATTTTAACATACGAAAACGAAAATGCCGTTTTCTTCTTTTTATAATAATAATTTTCAAATTTGAGCCCTACCAACTCAGCTTTAGAAATAGAAACAGAATTTTGATCCAATAACTGTGTAGATTCCGTATTTACAATAGAAATATTCATTACGGTTTCCGATTTCACATTTACATGAACCGACTCAATAATTTGATTACGAGAAGTTTGATTTAGCTGTTTATAGATATTTGACAGACTTTGCTTTTTGCCCACTAACTCAGAACTAAGACCCACCAAATATTGGTCTGCCGGGTATTTCGATTCTCTTTGGTAAGGATCGAGCCAGAAAGGAGCATCTTTTTGCGACCAAGCCCCAATATTAAAACATACAAATACAATTAGTAATAGTTGTTTTCTCATAACATAAATACAAAGAAAGGTTGGTTCGCAATTAAACCAACCTTTCACAGTTAATATTCTAAAATTGCCATTACGGCTAATGTATTAAGAAATGCCAAACTAAGCTCGGCATAAAACATATCTTTTCAGATATATTTTAGTTATCCCATTTCATTAGTTTCTCAAGTTTGTCGTGAGCAATATCTGTTTCTTCTTCTAATTTTTTAGATATCGCTTTTTGGGCTACAGCCATTGCTTTTTCAGAATTGTAGGCCATTCTTACAAACACTTCTACATTTTTATTATCAAGTGTTCTGTAAATCTCAAATAGGGGTAAGGTTCTACCCAACTCTTGAGCAATAATGTTTTTAGCTGCTGCTACTGTTTTAGTTACCGAAGCGGCCTCCTCGGCATTAAATTGCTGGTTAGCAATACTGGTTTCAATAAGTGCTGCCACTTGAGTTGAAATAGATCCTGCAAGTTCTAATTTAGCTACTTCTGTTGCTTGCAACTTAGCAGCTGTTTGAGTGTTTGCAACTGAATTACCTGAAGCTACAATATATAAAGGGTATCCATCTTCAGTTGTTTCATATTGGCGAATCCAAGCAGTTTCAATTTGCTTCCCCATTGGTAAAGCTCCTGGAGAAACATGATACCCTTGTTTTTTAAACGACTTAGCCTCTTTTTTAGCTTCTTTAACTGGCTTTTTCTTAATTTCTTTTTTGCCAGCTTTTTTTGCAGCTTTAGTCTGGGCAACAGTTAATGTGCTAAAAGCAAAAACAATTGCGAATGCGAGTGTTAACGATTTTATTAGTTTCATAATTTATTAGTTTACGTTTAAAAGTACATTATTTATTTAAATTAATAATTGATAATCTGCTTATTGTGCTTGGTTTCTGAGTTGTAGGGTGCTGAACATTATTAGTAAGCTCAATAGTTCGCTCCGAAACATAGAAATCTAACTCCCTCAAGTAAATAGTTCCATCGGGTTTTATATCCGCTTTTCCTTTCTCAATTCCTTCTAAAATAGCCAAGGTAAATGCTCCATGCCCCCAAGCAGGTGTTTCCAATGCAGATTCACTACCGGTAGATGCAGCCATTAGCACTAACCCATTTTCATCGCTTGAAGCAAAGCGCAAAGCTTCGGTATTATTAGCTCCATATTGGGTTAAATTAACACCTAACTGCCCACTTCTACATGCATCAATCATTATAATAACATTTGCAGGCAAATCACTTAATGTTTGAGTTAGATCCTTCCAACTTACTACATTTTCCGGCTCCTGAATAAGGTCTGCATCGTAAGGCAAAATAAAGAACTCCCCCTCCTCGTTAATACCGTGCGAAGCTATAAATATAACAACCATATCCTTTGCTTGCACTTGGTGGGATAAGTTATCAAAAGCCTTTAAAATTGAGTATTTATCGGCTTTACTATTTAGTAATTGAGTCGAGTTAACATCCTTATATACTTCGGTTCCTAACTCTGCAAAAACCTCTGATATGGATTTTGCATCATTATCTGCGTAGTTTAAGTCATAATCAGAATTAGCATAATCAGAGATTCCAATGCTTAATACATATAAATCAGGTCGATCAGAATAATTGATAACCTCTAACGACCTGCCTTGCCCTCTTGCCTCCACGCCAACAAGGTTTATCACTCTCTTTTCTGATACCATTTTTGCCTCCTGATTGGCTACAAAAATTCTGACCTCATTCACGTCACTAGATAAAAACAATTCCTGTTCAACCTGTATATCATACTCTCCAACAAATTTTGGAATAACTACCCCCCTGCTGTTTGAAGATGGCCGCCCATTAACTAGAATTTTAACCATTTTAATTTTGGAGCTTGATTTAATATTGGCCTTAATGGTAATCTTAGATTCTCCTTGCTCTGAATTTTGAAGTTCAGGGTTAATCCATTCTATAGAAGGAGCATCTCGAATAACCTCTATTGCTTTTGTGGCAAGTTTGGGAGAATTAGAATTCTGTTGCTCTGTTAACTTAGCATTATACTGTTCCAAATTCTTCACTTTTTCTTTGGCTGTATCAAAACTACCTAACGCAATTGTGGCCTTTACCATTTCAACGTTATGAAATTTTGAAGCAAAAACACTGCTCTTATAAAATTTTGATAGGGTTGATGGATTTTCATCAACTTGCCAGCCCATATACTTTTCCCCTCCACTCGAAGCTTGGTAATACCCTTGAGGTGTCCAACAAATCCAATCATTTTTAGGAGCTAAATATACCGATGCGAGAAGTTCATAAGTAGAAGCATTCCAAATTCTAATTGTTTGATCCTGACATAAAGCTGCAATTCTATTACTACCAGCTACAATAGATGTGATGGCACTATTAAACCCTTTTAACTCCGTTTTAAATTCCCCATTTCTTGAATAAAGTTTTAAAGAAAAATCACCACCAACAGCTATAGCTTTCTCATCTATAATAGTAAACGACCTAAGCCTTCCATCCAGTCTTGGGCTCATTTCTATTTTTCCACTGAACCCAGTACTTAGTGTGTATTTGTCAACTGCCTGGAGTTTATACCCGTTTTCTTCGTGCCGCTCTTCAACAATATTTCCTGCTTTACTTGTATCCCAAATAAAAGAAAGGGACGATAAATTTATTCCGGTAGAAAAAATAGCTCCTTTTGTTTTGAATACGATGCTAGCATCGTTAGTTATTCCAATTTGTTTAATTTTTTGAGACCTATTTCTAAAAGACTTTAATGGGTCGTTAGAAACTAGGTCATAGATTATAACAGAACCTTGTGGCCCTCCGGCCAAGGCAGCTACTTTTGTGTTAGAAATAGCCGATACAGAAATTTCAGAAAACGGCATCATTAATTGACCTTTATATGCTCCTGAACTTAATGAATATCTAAATCCTTTCGAACCAGATACAATTACTTCATCCCCCAATATTTTTATATCATTTATGGCCTCATCAATAGAGGCAAGGTATTTACTAAATGTACCTTCGCTATCCCAAAGAATCGCCTTCCCTTTATTTCCTCCGGAAACTATCCAATTACCATCAGATGAAAAAGCGCAGGCTTGAACTTTATCTATATGCATCCGCATTATTATTGGCTCGCCTGCCTCTTCTAAATTCCATAGTCTAAGGGTGCCATCGTAAGATGCTGAAACCAATTGTTTGCCATTTGGGGCAAACGAAATATCATACACTTGGGCTTGATGCCCGGATAATAAACTTTTCGGGTTTCCAATTAAAGCTCCATTTGAAAAATTAATATCCCATAAACGAATATTTCCTGTGGCATCAGCACTTGCAAGTTGCAATCCGTCTTTAGAAAACTCAAGGCTAGTAACTACATTAGTATGCCCTTTTAAAAGAATAAGTTTCGACTCTTTTTCAAGATCAATAATGCGAATCTCATTTTCAGAAAAATAACCTCCAATTGCTAAGTATCTATCATCCGGAGAAAGTGCCAACGAGTATATGGCACCCTCAGGCCCTTTGCCTGCAAAACTTCTTATGGTTCTATCTAATACACCACTTTTTACATCCCAAATACGTATTGTTTTATCATCAGAAACAGAAATAAGGTACATACCATCGCTCGTAAAAGCCATATCGTTTACAATACCATTATGAGCCTGTGGATCAATAACCAATCGGGTTTGCCCATTAACAATTAAGGGTGTAAACAAACTGATTATTGTAAGTATGAGGTTAAGTAATTTCATTATGATTAGAGTTACACAAGTACCATGCCATAAAATTACAATTGAATATTTATTTAGTAAAACTTAATAACCTGAATCTGATTAATACTAGTGTTCACTAAAAAAGGGAAACCCTCAAATTAACCCGGATTATTCATGAGTTTGGAATAAGTAATGATGCGAACAATTTATAGCAATTGATTGTCAGGTATTTATGGCAGGGTTAACCCCGACAATTCTAAAATTTAATCTCCCCATTTTTTTGTATTATATTCTTTGTGAATTACAACAAAAGTCTGACTATCGTCCGACCTATGCAAGCGAGGTCAGACGGCAGTCAGACCGAGTTTAAAATAACTTTTTCGATTTTGATGTATCCAAACTTTTTTTGGTGGATAACTCATAAATTTTTCCGATTGTTGAAAACTAACTAAAGACACCTAAATAGAGCCTGTCCATAAAGTCCGCTTGTTCGCCTTGGGCTGTGTCTTCACTGCCCAATATAGTGTTGAATAAAGGTTTGTGAAGACACAAAACCTTGGATGAGGGAATTAAGTATATCAATATGAAATTGTTGAGGTACAAAATTTTACAATTATATAACTTAGCCCTACTTACGAATTTCTAACCTAGCGCAGGAATGACGAGAATGAGGCTTGAACGTTACCTCTAACCTGAACTATTCATACACATTTTGAATAGTTTTAATAAATGCAGAGTAATATATTTCGGGCTACTTTTTCCTTTTTTTACTCTTCTTTTTTTTATCTTCTTTCACTAAATCTCCCTCTTTAAGTCGTTTAGAAACAGCTATAAAAGGACCTGTAATAACTTGAGCAGAATCGCTTAATTCACTTATGATTTCTATATTTTCATAATCGCTAATTCCTGTTTCCACTTTTACAACTTTGGCAACACCATTATCGCTTACAAAAATCAATTCGATCTTTTTCTCCTCTTCGTTTGATTTAGAATCTTTCTTTTTACTATCTCTATTAGAGTTAGCTTCATCGTCATCAGAATTCGAATCTTCTAATTCACTTTCAGTTCTAACTGTTACAGCGGCCAATGGAACCGTTCTAATATTAGCCTTTGTTTTGGTAATAATATCAACGCTCGCTGTCATTCCTGGTTTAAAAGGATGTTTATTCCCTTCTGCTTGAAGGTCAGCATAAGAAGAGGGAAGCACCTTAATTTTAACTTCAAACTCAGTAACAGCATCTGCAGACGCTTTACTTTTTGCTGTATTGGCTATTTGAGTAACAACCCCTTTAAACTTTTTGCCTAGGTGCGTATAAGCATCTACATCAATAATGGAAGTATCGCCAATGCTAATTCTAATAATATCATTCTCGTTTACATCAACACGAACTTCCATATTGTTTAAATCAGCAATACGAAGCATTTCGGTACCTGCAAACTGAGAAGTACCCACAACACGTTCTCCTTCTTTAACATCTAGTTTAGAAACTGTACCACTAATAGGAGAAAGAACCGATGTTTTACGTAAATTTTCTTGGGCATCTTCCAAAGCAGCTTTACTACTTTTAACCACGTATTTTGAGGCTTGTACCGAAGCTTTTGCAGATTCGAGATCGTTTTGGGCAATTTTAAAATTTTGCTTAGAAAGCTCCCAATCAGAAGTAGAAATTACATTTTGCTCATACAGTTTTTTATTTCGCTCATAATCAAGTTTGGCTCTTTCAAAAGTGGCTTCTGTTCTTGCCAAGCTTGCCTTGGTAGAAAGTAAATTGGCTTTTTGCTGATTTAAGCTGGCTTCAGCCCTTTGAACAAATGAAATGTAATTATCGGGTCTGATTTTTACTAATAGTTGATCTTTGGTAACTGAATCACTCTCTTCTACATGTAATTCAATAATTTCGCCAGCTACATCAGGGCTAAGTTTTACTTCGTTTACTGGTTGAACCATACCCGAAGCACTTATTTTTTCTACAATCGTAAGTGTTTTAGGAGTGCTTATCGTAACCTCTATTTCTTTCTTACTCGATTTTTTGAGTATAATTACGAGTACTATTAATAAAACCAATACACCAAGTAGTATATATATTATTTTATTAGATTTCTTCTTCTGCTTAGCCATAATTCGGTTATTGGTTATAATTCAATTGGTTTTCCTTGATAAAATTCAAGTATTTTTAATCTAAAAATGAAGCTATACTTAGCTCTTAATAAATCTGACTTTGATTGAAACAGGTTGTTTTCGGCTATTTGATACTCTGTATAATTAGCAGCCCCATTCTGAAATCTTTGTTCAGTTGCTCTAAACGATTCTTCTTGGGCTTCCACCCTTTTAAAAGAGCTCACATACGATTTGGCCGCACTCAACGCATCATTACTGGCAGTTTCAATGGTTTGTCTTAGTGCTTGCCTTGCTTGTTGAGCTTGAACTAATGCTCGTTCTCTAGTAATTTTTGCTCGCTGTACTCCGGCATTCGCTTGGTAATTATTAAAAATTGGAATGGTTAAGTTTAAGCTCACAAATTGCCCGAAGTTATCAGATAATTGCTGGCCTGTGGGATATTCTAATGAGTTTCTATTTTCAACAGGTGTAACTACAGGTGTTCCTCCACTAGAGGTTCCAACAAATCCAATGGGTACATCGGTAAAAATACCAGTCCCTTCAAAACGTCCTCTGTCAGCAATAATAGAGGAGTAATTTGTCCTTACGCCTGCATTTAATCTCAGACTAGGGTAATAATTACCTTTGGCCACATCAATGCCAATTTCGGCAGCGGCAACTTGCCCATCTGCACTTCTAATTTCAGGCATGGTTTGTTCTGCTTCTTTATAGATGCGCTGGGCATTAATATTTGCCAACATACTACTATCCAATTCTATTTCTGGAATAACAACCCCTAAGTTAGCACTCCCTGGCAATAGCATTGATTGTTTTAATTGCAATAATGAAATCTGAAGGTTGTTCTCCGCATTAATTACATTTAGTTCATTACTAGCTAATTGTGCAACTAAATCTAACTCGGCAGATTTTGGTAATGAACCTGCTGCAACTTGCTTTTGGGTGCGATCAAGTTGCGATTTAGTAGAATTATATTGTTTCTGTGCATTATTTAAGAGCTCTTGATTAAAAATAACATTAGTATAAAACGTAATTAAGGAAAGAATCACATCGTTTTTCGTTTTTTCTAAATCATTTTCCCCATTTTCTAAAAGTGCTTTGTTTTGGCGGATGGTTCTCAGATTCCTTCCTCCACTAAAGATTGTCCAACTTGCACTAAGGCTTGCATTACCGTTAGATTGCTGCAGTTGTTGAGCAATGTTTGTTACAGGGTTAATAGATAACCCCCAGTTTAATCCATAGCCTCCATTTGCATTTACAGAGGGTGCTAAGTTTAGCTTAGATTGTTGAAGGTTTACTTCGTTTAAACTTACATTTAACTGTTGATTTTGAACTGATAGGTTATGCTCTAGCGCATAATCGATGCATCGTTGGAGTGTCCAAAGTGAGTCGGTTTGGGCACTGGCGGTAAAGTTTCCAACCCATAAAAGGGTAAGAAGGGCGAGTGTTGTTTTGAGTTTCGACATAGTTGTTAATTTATTCTATTACTGGTAAATAAACGGTTTCAATAACCCAATCTAGGCTATTGATATAATCAATTGTTGTTGTTTTTAATTCTGAGTCCATTTCGAATACTTGGCAGGCCAAATCGTTTTTGCCTTTACGCGAAACGGACATTGTTGCAATATTGCATCCATCTTGAGATATTACATTCGATAGAAAAGAGATACTCCCTTTAATATCATGTGCTTTTATCAGAAGTGTTACTAATGAAGTTGAGAAACCTGCTTTAAACTCATCTACTTCTACAATATTTATTACGCCTCCGCCTTTACTTTCTCCAATAAGTGTACAATTTCTTTCTTTCGAAAATACTTTAATACTTACCGTATTAGGATGAAAGGTACTGGCGTTACCTACAGAACGAAAAGAATAAGACAAACCTTGCGCTTTGGCCACATCAAAAGACGTTTTAATTCGTTCATCATCAGTTTTAAAGTTTAATAATCCTGCGATGATGGCACGATCGCTTCCGTGGCCTTCGTAGGTTCTGGCAAACGAATTATAAAACGTAATTTCTGCTTTAAGGGGAATACTGCCTAATAAACCAACAGCTGCACGACCTATTTTTACCACTCCTGCAGTATGCGAGCTACTAGGCCCAATCATTATTGGACCGATCATATCAAACACACTACTTTTATCACCCATAAGTTGGTACATTATTATAGCTCAATATTAAGCTAAACGATAAATATTTCTTAAAAGATTTATATAAATGGGAAATAGCTTACACGGCCACTTTTCCTTTTATATGAGGATCGGGTTCATAGCCAACCAACTCAAAGTCTTCATACGTAAAATCGAAGATATTGTTGACCTTAGGGTTGATTTTCATTATTGGTAATTTTTTAGGAGTACGGCTCAACTGTAATTTGGTTTGCTCCAAGTGGTTGCTGTATAAATGTGCATCTCCTAATGTATGAATAAAATCACCTGGCTGCAGGCCGCATACTTGGGCCACCATCATGGTTAATAATGCATAAGAGGCAATGTTAAAAGGTACGCCTAAAAACACATCGGCTGAGCGCTGGTATAGCTGGCAACTGAGCTTACCTTCTGCCACATAAAACTGAAAGAAAGCGTGACAAGGAGGCAAAGCCATATTTTCAATTTCACCCACATTCCATGCACTAACAATTATTCGTCTGGAGTTTGGGTTGTTCTTGAGCTGATCTACTACCTGAGAAATTTGATCGATATGTTTTCCATTGGGGGCTGGCCAACTACGCCATTGGTAGCCATACACTGGGCCAAGGTTACCTTTTTCATCAGCCCATTCATCCCAAATTTTTACGCCATTTTCTTTAAGAAAATTAATGTTGGTATCACCTTTTAAAAACCATAGCAATTCATAAATAATCGATCGTAAATGCAGCTTTTTAGTGGTAATAACAGGAAAACCTTCTTGCAAATTATACCTGCTTTGGTGGCCAAAAACACTAATGGTTCCTGTGCCTGTTCTATCTCCTTTCTCTACTCCTTCATCGAGTATGCGCTGCATTAAATCGTGGTATTGCTTCATATTGAATGGTTTGCCACAAAGCTAAGAATTACACAGGCTTTATTAAAAGATTAGGCAAATAAAAAAGCCCCACAAAGCGGGGCTTCTTACTCAACAACCTGATGGCACGTTTGCCAATCAAGTAAATTAGATACGGTTTGAAACATCAACTTCTCTGGATTCATCACCTACGGTAATAGTTATTATGCTATCGCAAGTGCCATCTCCAAAGTCAATGGTATAGGTTTTTTCTCCAATCTCTATTTCTTTTATTCCTTGAACCGGAATGCGTGCTGTATTAGAAGCTCTACAAATTCTTTTAAAGATTAGATCAGCTAATACTGTTGTGCTATATCGTACTCCTTCTTTATTTAAGCCAAAAGCTATGCTGCCTTCTAATATATGCATTTCATCTAACATAGGATTAGACGCTCTAAACCACTCTCTGTAGCGATCTACTTCACTAGTTGCGAAAGTGCCATCAGGCCAAGTTACTTTACCATCGGTTAATGTAATGTGAAACTTAGGGTTGGACTCAAGCGACTCAGACACGTTTTCAGTCATTCTGGTTCCTTCAATATGACGATCGTTAAAATAGAAGTTTCTTAATTCAACTTTCCAGGTTGAACCGGGTATAAAGCGTTTTCCATCATAAGTGATAAATATAATTCCACTTCTTGTATTGCCATAAGGGCCGGTACATCCATCTCCAAAATCGATGGTAATAGTTTGGGCATCGGCATCGTGAGTTACCGTAGCGCAAGAAGCTCTTTCGTCCATTCCTCTTTCTTCGGTTCCATCTGTTTTACCACCGATAGAACCATCGGCATACCCTAAGGCACTTTCTGCAATGTCATCAATTTCATCAAAATCTGCTTGTGCAATTGCATCAGCTTCTGTGGCTGAAAAATCTGTTGCATTTGGTTCGTCTGCAGACTGTTGACAAGAAGTAACAAATAACATTGCAATAACTCCAAGACTGAGAGCCGCTCTAACTAATAGTGTGTTGATTGTTTTTAGCTTTTTCATTTTCTCGTTTTTTAGTTTGTTTGCTTCTTAGAGAAAGTGAAATGTAAAAGGTTTAATGAGGAATGAAAATAATTTTTATTTGCCTGATAATCTGACATTTAGATGAACTAAAAAAGGTTAGCATTATAATATGGGCTCTGCCGAGCCCTGAGATTACCGAGTCTTACGCTCGGTAATAACACCATTATAAAGTGTTAACCATTATGAGATTTTCGATACTTCAGGATGGCTTCTGTAGAATTGAAGTCATCAGGTGACTCGATAGTTAATACTATCGAAAATTGAATCAATTCCCCTTGTAATTAACAAAGTCTCCAAATGGCGGTGTTAATTACACCACAACAAGTCCATTAGTTGAAGAATCAATATTTGATGGATTGATAAGAAACCCATTCATTATGATGTACTTAATTTTATTGGCACTGTCCACTAATAAAAAATTAGCTTTACCATCAAATTTTATGGACTGCACTTCTTGCACCTTACGAGGGTGCACTAAGTTAACAGGAAATGGCACATGCGGTTCAAACGGGATATTTTGAGTGATAAAAAAAAGTATGCCTTGTCGTAAAAGTCGCTTTACCGAAACCATCGATAGTTCTTCTAACTTATCTACTAAAATAGATTTTCCAGAAACCATTTTTAGACCTTTTGCATTTACAGTTTCAAAACCGTAGTGGGCTGATAAATCACCTAAGTCTTCGAGCAAACCTATGGAATAGTAATTTGGTGCTTCTAATAAATGTTCAGTTCTGCTAATTCCTACATCTACTTTTGCATTACCCACACTTACATTTTTAATAAGCACATCAAAAAGCTTAGTGTCAATAAGAGGAATAGCTTCGTAATTCTTAACCGAATATTTTGAGTAACTATTGTTTGCTATCATTTGAAAGCCTGAAAGCAAAGCAGTAAAATTCAGCTTTCGAATAGCTTCTTTTTCCATGTCATTCTTTAGCCAACCAGATTCAATTAATATAGTGCTTACTCCTTTGGCCTGAATATTATCCCCAAAGGAGCGAAAACTATAGGTATCATCGTATAAACCAATGCCGTCAGGAATAAAATTTTGCAACGTTTTATTCATTCCTACAATCAACTGCATAGCCTTCTCTCTAGTAGCATTAACTTCTCTAGCTTCATTATAGGCTGGTGCTAAAAATGATATGCTTGAAGGCACTTTTGTTCCGCTCACATTATAAAACCTGCGCTGGTCGTGTAAATTAAATCCAACATCAGGTTTAAATTTATCCACTATGCTCATAAGCAATTCCCCTTCGGGGGTCTGCAATTCAACAGCATCTCTGTTCATATCAATTTCAGTTGCTGTTCTTCGCTGAAAACGATTAGTGCCATCAGGATTTAACATAGGAATGAACTGAATGGTTAGCTTTTGTACTAGTTCCTCTCTAAAAGAATTAAATTCATCATCTGCTATTAAAAATTTAAGAATATCAAGTATGGCTCTAGTAGCGGTAGATTCATTGCCATGCATTTGGCTCCATAAAAGCAGTTTTGTTTTGCCTTTGCCAAAGGTTATGCTTTTAATAACCCTACCCTCTTCTGAATACCCAATTTCTTTAAATTTAAGCTGCTCATCCTCCTTAAAACCATCAAGTACGTTTATAAAAGTTTGATGTGTAAACTGGTTAGTTTCAATTTTACCAACGTGGTATTTTTTATATTGAGCAGTTGCCTGTAATACAGAATTATTTTTTAAAGTAGCCATAGCTTCAAAAATAGGTAGATTAGTTAATTATTACTCTCAATTAACAATTACAAAATAAACTGAAATCCTATTTTAACCCCAAAATTGTTGATAGAAGGATCATCGGTGTATGTAAGGCGATGAAAGAAATCGACCCGAATTACTTTGAAGATATTCTCTATACCATAAGCTACTTCTACATAAGGTAAATTGGTTTCTAACACTCCAAATTGCTTGATTTCCTCACCGTTTGCATTCAAAACAGGCACAATAATATCTAAGTTTTCTTGGCGCATTCCTCCATATAATACTTTTGCCTCACCAACCAAACGAAGTTTTAACGATCTTAATAGCGGTATATGATTTAATATTTTCCCTTCAAAATGGTGGCGGTAGCTCATAGTGATAAAACGATCTGAAGTAAACTCAAAATTATCCATTAAGTTATAAGTGAAGGCTGTATAAAATGGTGTTTCGTTTCCCCAGTGGTTTCTAAGTAAGGGGTACGGCACATTTCCAAAAACGTATTCACCTTCTAATTTTAAGAAAGAAGTGCCAAGTTCTCCCATCTTTATTTTTTTAATAAACTCAAATCCTAATTTTTGGTATTGCAAATCACTATCCAACAAAGGCATGCCCGCTGTAAATTTTAATCGAACAATAGGGAAACGACCAATGCCACCACTAACTCTATCATTATCATCTATTAAATACTTTCGATCTTTAGCCCACTCAACCTGTAAACGCGCTTCTGTGGTAGTAATGTTAGTTTTAATTACATCCTTGCGAGCAATATCCTCATAATAGCTAAAGTCGAATAGTGGATTAAGCTGGTCGTATCGAAGTGTTAATCGGGTGTTTACGTCCCTAACCAACTGATTGTCTAGCCTAAATTGTAGCTTTTTATGATCAAACGGTCTCCGTAGTGTGCCTAGTCGATTAAAAGCATAAAAAGCTCCTTCATCGTTTATATCTCGATATGTAAAATATACAGGGTCGATGTCCTGCCTTATTTCAACTCCCATTTTCACCCAAGGCTTGCGCGATAGCACATAATCTACTCCGGCTTTATATTTCCATTGCTCATCTCCAAACCCATACCCAATAAGACCTTTAAATATCCATTTGTTACTAAATTGAAAGGTCGTTTCTCCTCCAAAACCTACTCTAAGTCCTTCAATATCATTAAACGATAAGAAAAGAGGGTATGGGCCAATTCTAAATTTATTAAAACGATAATAGCCACTGTAAGCAAATTTAGCCATATCTATATACGTTTTAATCGAAGGGATTTTCTTTAGTGTGTCCACCATTTGGTACACATTTATTTCACTTTTAGTAAGGCTCTCGTGTCTCCTTTCCTTCCAATATAAATCATTGCTCATCCTAACTTCTTCATCCATTTCTACCGGTAAGCGATAAAAGGATTCATTACGAGGCTGATTTACTACAAAATCTTTATTGGAGATGTAAAACTTAGCAAGCAGCCCTGCTACTTCTTCTGTGGGTTGAGCCACATCAATTAGCACCCTTGTTTTTGAAGGAAGCCAAGGCCCGGCTTCTGTTTTTGTTAATTCTTGTTTGATATTAATTTTCTCAATAAAATTGAGATTAGCTTTTTTACCAACAGAAACATCAACCTGCTTCAAAGCATACCCTTCTTTGGTTATCCAAATGGTACCTTTAAAGGCCAGGTCATTCTTTCGTTTGGGTTCAAAATCCAATCGATAGGTAAAGTCATCTCCAATCATTACACTATCAATTAAATAAAAGTTATAAATTCCTTTCCAACCATTAGCCAATGGAGAAACAAACTCCTTTTCGATGATGGTCATATAATTTCGATAGAAATTATACTCCTGATAAGTAGAACCTACAATTTGTGATGTAAAAGTGCCATCGGTAAGCCCTAACCCTGTTACCTTGGTTTTAGTGATATACTCGTGGCGCATATCTGGGTTATTACGCACATAATATTTAGAGATAGCTTCCGAGAAAAATATGGGTAAAATAGGTCGTCCATTTTCTCCTGCAATAATTTCAATACTATCCAGTACGTGTACTATCTTTTTTATATGCTTGTTTTGCTTAAACTTATCGGTAATATTATCAACATCTGCCTCAATTTTGGTGTAGCTTTCATACTCGTAAGCAGTTAATGAGCGTTTGTCATTTAGTTTTTTGTTTTTTACTACATTTCTCATTATAGCAAATGCAGGATTTTCTTTAGCAACAAAAACGACCTCTTCTAAATTTAAAATTTCTTCTGTTAGCTGGAAATCAAGATTCTGCTCAATTCCGGAAATAATGGGCAACATTTTTTGTTTATAGCCAATATAGCTTGCCACTACTGAATCTACCTTTTGAGTGGTTTCAATGCGATAGGTTCCATCAAAATTAGTGGTAATACCAATAGTAGTACCTTTAAAAATAACATTGGCAAATGGTATTGGATCACCATTGTCTGCATCCTTAACTTTACCATAGACTATGGTTTTTTGAGCAAAGCCTGATAGGCTGACAAAAAAAGTAATAATGATATAGGTGCTAAAAAATTTCAATTGTTACAATGAATGCTTACATGCTTAAAGAATACAAAATAATATCAAATAAGTATTAGAGACAACCCATAAAATAGAATTCAGCGAACACTTGTCAAGTAAACAAGTATAAATCGGCTAATGCCTTTATTCTTGCAAAAAACTCGCGTATTCGTACATTGCCAGAATCTTTTAGAGGTAACCTATGTGTACTCATAACTTGTGCATTAAGATGTAAATGATTACTTATAAACAAAGCTCTGTAACCATGAAACTCTTGGGTGATGATGGTAAATTTTTTAAGTCCAAATTGCTTCTCCACATTTTTTATCGACTCAATCGTTCGAAAACCTGCAGTATCTAATAAAATTTTTTCTTTGGGGACACCCAATTCAATAAGAGCCGTTTCCATCATTAATGGTTCGTTATAATATTTAGTTCGATTATCACCACTAACTATGATTCTATCAATTTTACCATTTTTTAATAGCTGAGCAGCAGTTGCCATCCGCTCGGAGAAAAACTTATTCTCAGTGCCATTTCTATTTTTGTTGCTTGTTCCTAAAACAAGTCCAACCTCATTATATGGCATTTTTTCCAGTGAGCTAAACATTTGATCTTTGGTGGATGCCACCATCCAAATATTTATGGCTATCATTATAGCCAATATTGATACAATAATTCTTTTTAATTTCTTCAAGCCTCAGGGTTCGTTTGTTTTATGCTTTAACCAAGCTTAGTCATCAACATTACTTATACGTAAAAACTCACGCTCAAGTACATCAGATCTTGCAATAATATTTTTATACCAATCCAAGATTAAGCTATCTTTTTCAGTATCAGAAAGTTGCCACTCCACCTCCGATTCTCTAATTTTATTAGAAAGTTCAAATAAACAAATAGCAGCACTTACCGAGATATTGAAACTTTCAGTAAACCCAACCATAGGTATATGAACAAAATCATCCATTTGGGAGTTTGCAAATTCGCTCAACCCAGTTTCTTCTTGTCCAAAAACCAATGCGGTTTTTTCATCTATGGAAAACTTATTAATTGACTTATACTCAGGATTTGGTGAGGTACCAACCAATTTATAGCCATTTGATTTTAGCTGAGCAAAGCAATTCTCTTTTGTTTCAGACTGCTGGTATTTATAAAGTGAAATCCATTTAGCCGCACCTCGTACCACATAAGGGTTTATATTATACTCATTATCACCTTCTATTATATGAATATCCTGAATTCCGAAACAATCGCAACTGCGCACTACGGCACTTGCATTATGTGGATGATAAATATTTTCGAGCACCACGGTTAAATGTCGAGTTCGTTTACTCATTACTTTACTCATTAAAGCTTTCTTATGATCGCTCACATAAGGGGCAAGAAACTCGGCTAGTCTAGTCTGGTCGCTCACTTAGAAAAGTTCAAGTGTAGTACCTACTTCATAGTCGCCTCCACCTTCTTTTTTTGGTGGTTTGGGTGGTGTAGGTGCAGGTTTTTCAGTAGGCTTTTCTTCTTCTTTTGCAATGGATTTAGGCGCCTCAATTACTTTAGGTTCAGGTGTTTTCTCAGGCTTTTTAACTTGCTCTACCGAAGGCTCCTTATCTGCTGCTGGCTCAGGCTCTACAACTGCCACTTCAGGCTCAATAAATACAGCCTTCTTAACTTGGTGCTGCGATAAGCGGTTGCCTATGGCTTTCCAACCTTTTACATCAATTAACTCAGTAGCCTGTACAGTTGTCGTTTCTTTTTCTTTGGTTTTACCTTTTACCAAATCCATTTTTAGAGCAGGATTCGGGTGTACAGAAATGGCTGTGAGTTTTGACCCTGGAGTTTCACTAATTAATCCATACTTTTTACCTGTTGTATTAGTTTCAATTTGGAAACGTTTGATAAAATGATTCTTAGTTTTACCATCCTGATGAACTAAGGACACCACCAAGTCATGATTAAGTTTTGTTATTATACTAATTTTATCTGCTTCGTAGTGGTTAGATAACTCATAGGTCGTAAGTTCATATTGCCCGTCTTTGTATAACACCAATACTCGATCTTCTCCATCAAAATTACCTATTAATTCACCTCTCGATTCTTTATTTAGACGTCCCACAGATGCATCGTACCAAATATCGATCCCAGATAAGGTGGAAACCCCTTCGGATTTAAATTCTACCTTGCGAATAGGATATTTAGTTAAAATATTACCTCCGGCACCTCGGCCTTTAATCTCAATTGAAGCGAAATCAAAATCGAATACTTTAGTTCTGGCACTACAACCCGAAGTTAGTTTTACAGTTACTACTTCTGCTTCACCATTAGGATTGGCACTAAAATATAGCACCTTTGACCCCTTTACCCCTTTGGTTAAATGGTACTCCTTATCTCGAGTAACGCCTAACACATTAAAACGTTTTACCATATTTCTACCAGAGCCAGCATCCACATAGATAAGGTTATATACCATACGCTCATCATTCTTTTTCCAAACACCTACATGCAAAATATCCTTGCCCATAAATATTTTTTCGGAAATACGAGAGACCATGCAAACTCCATCTTTACGAACCACAATTATGTCGTCAATATCTGAGCAATCACAAACAAATTCATCCTTTTTAAGGCTGTAACCTATAAACCCATCTTTACGGTTTACATAAAGTTTTTGGTTATTGGCTACCACCGAAGTAGCTTTAATCTCATCAAAGGTTTTTATCTCGGTTTTACGCTCCTTGCCTTTTCCATACTTATCTAACAATCTATTGAAATAAGAAATGGCATAATCAGTAAGGTTTTCTAAGTTGTGCACCACTTGCTTAAGTTCTTCTTCGAGCTTGTTCATAAGTTCATCAGCCTTAAAGGCATCAAACTTAGAAATTCGCTTGATCTTAATTTCAGTTAGGCGAATAATGTCCTCTTCGGTAATTTCTCTATAAAATTGAGGTTTAAATGGAGTTAGGCCTTTGTCGATTGTTTCAATCACAGCTTCCCAGGTTTCACACTCCTCAATATCTCTATAAATTCTATTTTCTATAAAGATTTTTTCTAAAGATGAGAATAATATTTTCTCTAATAATTCAGCCCTTCTAATTTCAAGTTCTTGTTTAAGAAGCTCAACCGTTTGATGGGTATTAATTTTTAGTATCTCATTTACCGATAAAAACATCGGCTTGTCTTCCACAATAACACAAGCATTGGGAGATAACGAAATTTCACAATCAGTAAAGGCATAAAGAGCGTCTATAGTAACATCAGGAGACATTCCAGTTGCTAAACTCACTGCAATTTCAACATCCTTTGCCGTGTTATCTATTACTTTTTTAATTTTTATTTTCCCCTTATCATTAGCTTTAATAATAGAGTCTATGATTGAGCTGGTGGTGGTAGCATAAGGAATATCTTTAATGATGATTTCTTTTTTATCAACCACTTCAATTTTTGCCCGAACTTTAACTTTACCACCTCTTTCTCCTTGCTTATAATCCGAAATATCCACCATTCCACCTGTTAGAAAATCAGGATAGATTTTAGGATTTTTACCCTTTAACACATCGATGGATGCCTTAACTAACTCAATAAAGTTATGGGGCAATATTTTAGTGGAAAGGCCTACGGCAATACCATCTACTCCTTGTGTTAAAAGCAAAGGAAATTTTACAGGTAATGCAATTGGCTCCTTTTTACGGCCATCATACGAAAGCTGCCAATCGGTTGTTTGCCCGTTAAACGCTACATCTAATGCAAATTTAGACAAACGCACTTCGATATACCGAGGAGCTGCAGCTCTATCGCCAGTTCGTATATCTCCCCAGTTTCCTTGGGTTTCAAAGAGTAATTCTTTTTGACCAAGGGTAGTAATAGCATCGCCAATGGCAGCATCGCCATGCGGGTGATATTGCATAGTAGTACCAATTACATTGGCTACTTTATTAAATCTACCATCGTCCATTTCTTTCATGGCATGCATTATTCGCCTTTGTACAGGCTTTAGCCCATCGTCAATGGCAGGCACGGCTCTTTCTAATATTACATACGATGCATAATCCAGAAACCAGTTTTCGTACATGCCTGATAGTGGCACAATAGTATGCGATTCCTCGTGATGGTTATTGGTTAATTCTTCTTCACTCATGCTACTAATACCTTAATAGGCCTTACTTAATAAATTATATGTATTCGTACTCCTACGTATTTAATTTTGAATATCGAATTTCTTCTTCAACAAAATCTTTTTCAACTCTTAATTTATCAATGATAAATTTTTGTCTATCGGGCGTGTTTTTACCCATATAAAAACTCAATAATTTCTCGATACTGGTATCCTCTCGCTGGATTACCGGATCCAAACGAATTTCATCTCCAATAAATTCGCCAAACTCATCTGGTGATATTTCACCAAGTCCTTTAAACCGTGTAATTTCGGGTTTTGCTCCTAATTTTTGAATCGCAGCTTGCTTTTCCTCTTCATCGTAAC
>JAMOMJ010000235.1 GCA_027067135.1 Cyclobacteriaceae bacterium | reverse complement strand
TTTCTATTAACAGCATTATAAACAAGCTCGAAATCATCATCATTCGATGTAAAAGCGTTACCTAATGCAGATAGTGCATCACCTGCTGCACTGCCACCTTTATTAGATAGATGGATGGCATATCTGGCTTTTAATGCATAAGCAAACTTAACCCAGGCAATCATATCTCCATCATAAACCAAATCATCCGAACCAGGCTCTAAGCCTTCCACATCCGGGGTTGAAAGATTTGCTATTCCGTCATTTAACAAAGAAGCAATTGAAGCATAAATGCTTTCTTGTGAATCGTATGCCGGCTTTGGGATGTCGAAACCACTAAACGCCTCATTAAAAGGGGCACTCTCCCAATTATCGGTAACTATGCCAAGATTAAGTGCCATTAGAACTTGTGCCATACCTTCATAATGCGGTAGGTTTTCTTCTTGTGCTTGTATAATCAATTGGTTTAAGTTATTCATTGAAACAAGGTATGCTTCTGTCCATGATGAAGCCAAAGTAAATACACCATGATCGGATGCTCCTCCTCCATACATTTGTTGAGTAACCTGACTGGTGGTAAAAGCAATTTTATAGTGTAAATCACTTGTAGATTCAACTGCAACTGGAAACATAGCTTGCAAAGAAACAGCGGTTACTTTATTAGGGTTATCATTAAAATCACCTCCTAAATAATTCTCACAAGAAGTAAGCCCAATAAAGATAAATCCTAAGAAAAGTAGTTTTATATATATGTATTTCATTTTTTTAGAATTTTACGTTTAAAGTAAACAAGAAACTTTTGGTGCCGGGAACTGTCATTCCTGTGAAGCCCATAATATTACTGCCCGAACCAAAATAATTTGACTCTGGGTCGTATCCTTTAAAAGGTGTATTTACAAATAAATTATTAGCTGTAAACGTGATGCTTGCACCTGTCATCTTGATTTTTGAAATTAAGTCTATTGGAAAATTATATGACAATGCAACTGTTCTTAGCCTCAACCATGAAGTTTCTTCTAATATGTTTTCAGCAATTCGGTTATACCTTCCACTCCATCTATAAAAGCTGCTACCATCTCGAATATCAACTTCAATATCATTTTCAACATAAATCGGATTACCTTCTCCATCAACTCCGTCTTCTTTTACGCCATCGAATATTACTTTTTCGTAGCGTCTGTCTGAATCTTTTAGCACTCCGTTTCTAATACCATTTCTAATGCCCATATCTAATGCATTGCCCCCACTTCGCCATTCAATTAGTGCCGAAAGAGTTATTCCTTTATAAGAAAAACGATTGTTCATTCCTGAAATAAAATCGGGGAGGGCATTTCCCACTTTTTCAACTACAAAAGCCCCGTCATCATCTCTTGCCCTGTCAGGATAGCCATTAGCATCAAGAATTAACCTGCCATCTGTCGTTCTATCATATACATAGCCATACAGTGTACCTATATCATCACCGGGCACCAACTTATAAGTAATGCCAGAAGTGTTGGCATAGAGAGGAATTTCGTCTATACCTTCTTTTACTGAAATAACTTTACCAGTATTCTTTGACCAGTTTAAATCAATGTTCCAGGTAAAATCACCCACCTCTACTGGAGTAGCATTAAGCATTATTTCAAAACCTGAATTTTCAATTTCTCCAGCATTGGTTGTATATCTTGATAGTCCTGTTCCATTAGATATCGGAACATTCAGGATCATATCTGTACTGGTGGCTTTGTAATAGGTTAAATCAAGCCCAATTTTATTGTTTAAAAATCTTAAATCTGTCCCAAATTCAATAGAAGTGGTAATTTCCGGTCTCAAATTTAAGTCACCTGCAATAGTGCTTTTTCTAAATCCGTTTATACCATTAAATGGAAAAGCTGTTGCGCCCTCGTACGTAAAACCTATACTATGCGGAGCAGCATCCTTACCAACCTGTGCCCATGAGGCTCTGAACTTACCATACGTTAAAATTGAATTTGCCGGAATATATTCAGAAAATATAAACCCTAAATTTACACCAGGGTAAAAGTAACTTCTGCTATTCTTAGGCAACGAAGATGATATATCATTTCTAGCAGTAAAATTTAAATAAACAATTCCTCTATAATCCAGCTTTGCATCTGCAAAGAAGCCCACTTGACGGTATTGGCTTTTATGATCCGAACCAAATAAATTTGCAGTATTATCAATATCATTAAAATCAGGAAACGTAAATGATTCACCCCGCCTCGTTGTAGAAGCTCTACTTATGTCAATTATTTGATTTCCTAATGTTAAACTCGCATTAAAATCTTCGTTAATACTTTTAGTAGCTGTTAATAAGAAATTTGAATTAATTTCGGTTCTGTTAATATTAGCATCTACAATAAATCCTCCATTTTGCGAAGATAAATCTATACCAGGAGGTACAAATCGATTTCTGGTATCATTATAATAGTCAGTACCTAATCTATAATCAGCAGTTAGCCAATCTGTAATTTGGTAGTTCAAACCTATTTGACCGGATACTCTATTTACAACATCATTATACTCTACAAATTCAGCTAAATAGCGAGGATTGTCAATAATACCATCTGAATAATCCTTCATAGAACCATCAGGATGAAGGTAATCGTTGATATCAAACGTGGTTGTCATATAGCTTAATGAACTCATTATTGACTTATCGCCAGATATAGATTTGTTACCACCAGAACGGGTGTAATTTGCTGATGCACTAAAAGTTAATTTATCTGAAAGAGAAATATCTCCTTTTAAACGTACAGTTGTCCTTTTCCAACTACTAAAAGGAGTAATTCCTTTTTGGTTTAGGTTTGATACCGAGGTAAATATTCTAGCCTTATCGGTACCTCCACTAACACTAAGGTTATACTCTTGCCTACTACCTTTTACAAAAAAGTTTTCAATATTATCATATACAGGGATACCGTCTCTTACTTTTGGCCCCAATGTCTGAAACCTCAACGGATTCCCATTGCTTCTAAATCTAAGGCGACCAAATCGACCTTCTCTGTATTTTGTTTGTATTTCAGGACGAATGCCTAGCTCATCCCACCCTTGGGTAGTACTTAAACTTACAACTGTTTTACCTGATTTGCCTGATTTAGTAGTTATGACAATAACACCATTGGCAGCACGAGAGCCATATAATGCAGAAGCAGCTGGGCCTTTTAAGACGTTCATAGATTCAATGTCGTCAGGGTTTATATCTGCTAGCCTGTTGGTAGATGAGCCTTGTTCGGCTGAATTAGCTGCATTACTGCCTGATGATGGCAATATATCTACCACATCAGTAGCATTGCTTATAACAATGCCATCAACAACAATTAATGGTTGGTTATTAGCACCAGGGTTTAAAGAGGTTATACCTCTAATAATAATATTAGAACCTCCGCCTGGTTGACCACTCGAACTGTTTATGTTAACTCCTGCAACTCTACCTTGCAGCGCATTTATAACATTAACTTGTTTTGATTCCATTAATTCTTCAGCTTCTAATTGCTCTACCGCATAGCCCAAAGCTTTCTTCTCTTGTTTAACCCCAAAAGCCGTAACTACTACTTCGCTTAGGCTCTGGATATCAGAAACCATTGATACATTTATGGTGGTTTGGCTACCAACCGAAATGGTTTGTGATTTATAACCAATAAATGAAAATAGCAAAGATGCATCGCTTGGCGCATCAATTTTAAAGTTACCGTCTATATCGGTAACCGTTCCGTTATCCGTTCCTTGTATTATAACATTAACACCAGGTAACGGTTCTTTCTCTTCATCAGTTACTTTCCCTGAAACACTTATATCCTGACCAAAGGATAGTAAAGGCACAAGAAAAGCACTAATGAGAATTAACTTTGTAATAGTTTTCCTCATAAGTAAATTGTTTTAGATTGGTTTAATTTTATTGGTTTAGCAATGTTAAAAAAGTCATGTTTTTCCAAAAAATGGTCATTGATATTTATTAAAATATTTCTAACTATTTGATTTACTGACTATTAACAAGGTCATATTTAAGGAAAATTTTAATTACCTCCACTTTTAAGTCAGATAATTAAAATTTTGCAACTAAAATGGTGTTTATCTATTTAGTTTTTAGATATTATAAACCTGAGGAACCCGAAGAGTTATTTCAATTTATTAGCCTGCATTATTCACTGTATTTTGAGATTAAATGATAAGCCAATGAAAAACAGTTGGTTATTTTCAAGCAAATCAAAAATCACATCCCTAATTACGATTACCTTTATGCACCTACTGCATTACAAAACCGTTAAGTTCTAAATTTTGCAGGTCAAACAACCACTGATTCCAATAGCGTTAATGATTCTTTCTCTGTATTTAACTCTGC
>JAMOMJ010000234.1 GCA_027067135.1 Cyclobacteriaceae bacterium | reverse complement strand
CTCTGCCCGAACGCCAAACGGAATTGTAGCATTATCACTAATATGCCCAAAAGGCAAACCATACATAATAGGAATGTTTAAATCAGCAAGCCTTTCTTTTAACACTTCTTCTAACGAAACTGATTTGTCATAGTCTTCATCTTCAGGGTTATCATCACAATCAATAAACACGCCTACTTAGATTGAGCGATTCAGTGGAGATGAGAAGTGCTCAATTTAGGTATTAGTGGCTGAGTTCTATTTATAACAGTATTTTGGCAACTATTTTTTTGTGTAACTCTGTGTAATAGCTGTTTCATAAAGAAAACATAAAATTTCACAGAGGGTCTATTCATTTTTTGTGGCTTAAACACTTTTAAACAGGGTATTTTTTTGACTTTACCGCCACAGGCTCATTATATGCGAACATCTTATCGTTTTATAAAACAAGAGTAGAAAAACCTGCCATATTGGAAGATATTAATATTAAATTTTCTATTATTGAATATAAACTATCTAGCATTTATTAATATGATTAAATTATTCTAAGTAATTATTCTCTAATGGCTTTTAGGTTATCCTTTTTAACAAAGTTTACAAATGCAGTATTTATCATTGCTGCGTTTTGGGGTTTGCAAACTAATTTAAACGCCCAAAACCTAGAACAAATTGGCAAGCAAAATCCACTAACTATTTCCGGAGGTGTATCGGTTAACCAGATTGGCTATGCCGTAAGTGGCATCGAATCCAGGAGAGACCCTTATTCATTTTTTGCTTCAGGCAATGTAAATTTTAACCTCTATGGGTGGAGTGTACCGCTTACTTTTACCTATTCTAACCAGCAAGGGTCATTTCAGCAGCCGTTTAATCAATTTGGGCTACACCCCACCTATAAATGGGTAACAGGCCATTTTGGTTATGCAAGCATGAATTTTTCGCCTTATACATTAGGGGGGCATTTGTTTTTGGGGGCGGGAGCAGAAGCCTCGCCTGGTAAGTTTAAAATAAGTGCTATGTATGGCCGGTTAATGCAGGCAGTAGAACCAGATACCTTAGCCGCTAACCCTCCGATGCCTGCCTTTAAACGTATGGGCTGGGGCATTAAAGCTGGCTATGCTGATGGCAACGATCAAATTTACCTGATTTTATTTGGCGCCAAAGATGATGTAAACTCCATTAGGTACGTGCCCGAAGAAGAAGGCATACTGCCCGAAGAAAATTTAGTAGTAAGCTTAATTGGTAGCAAAGCCCTTTTTGAAAGAGTAATACTAAAGGCAGAATATTCTATTAGTGGCATTTCAAGAGATACCCGAAGCCAAAAAGTTGAATTAACAAACTATAAATTCTTTAATAATGCAGGCAGTTTATTCACCCCAAACCTATCATCTTCATTTTATAATGCATTTAATGCAGGTGTTGATTATCAGGCAAACACCTATTCCGTTGGTTTTCGGTTTGAGAAAATAGACCCCAGATATAGAACACTGGGAGCCTATTTTTTTAACAACGATTTAATTAATTATACTGTTAATGGAGCTACTTCTTTGTTTAAAGGAAAGATAAATCTTGCCGCCAATGTGGGTATTCAAAAGGATAATTTAGATAATACTAAAATTAGTTCGATGAACAGAACGGTAGGCTCCATTAATGTAGGTCTTGCAGCTAGTAAACAACTAAACCTTACCGCATCGTACTCCAACTTTACAAGTTTTACAAATATTAGATCACAGTTTGTCGATATCAACCAAGGCACTCCCTATGAAAATTTAGACACCTTAAATTTTACTCAGATATCTCAAAACGCAAGCTTAAATGCAAATTATAGGATGTCAAAATCGAAAGAACGACCTCAAAATATAAATGTAAACCTCTCCTTTCAAGATGCTGCCGATAAACAAGGAGATGTGAAACAAAACAGCGGTTCGCAATTTTATTTAGCCAATGCAGCCTATAGTTTCAGCTTTGTTCCGCAAACACTCACAGTTACTGCTGCTTTTAATTATAACGAAAACAAAGGGGTTAACATTAAATCAACCACAGTTGGACCTACCATTGCCCTCGGAAAATCCTTTTTAGAAAAACAATTAAGAACAAGTCTTTCTACTTCGTGGAACCAATCTTATACCAATGGAGAACAAATTAATAAAATAATAAATGTGAGAGCAAGTGCTGGCTATAGCATTAAAAAGAAACATAATTTAAATTTAAGCCTTATTATGGTAAACAGAGCAAGTGCTAAAGAAGGAACAGCACAAGCTTTTACGGAATATACAGGCACGTTGGGCTACAGTTATAACTTTAATGTATTAGGGAGTAATAAATGATTAATGTTCAATTTACAATTAAACCAAACAACTCATAATACCATAAATGCTTAAACGCCATTTTATACTGCCCCTATTAGTATTCGCTTTAGTGCGGATAGGATACGCCCAAACCTACCCCGTATCTGTTTCCACTACGCTTACACCACCTTACTCGGTGTATTTAGCCGATTATGTGGCTCCTGGAAGTGATTTATTGGCTGTAAACGTATTTTTAGGGGATGTTAACCGGCCTGAGCTACAAGTAAAACTTAGGTTACGCATAGAAGGGCAAGGCATTTTGATTGAAACAAAACCAGAATACCTGCCTCCGCCCATTATACTGCAAGGTGGTGTGCCACTGAGGTTAATAGGCACAGATTTAGTTGATTACCTATCTTCTGAAAGCCTCAATTTTCAAGGGATTACACGCCAACAATTTGAACGAACAGGTGCCCTGCCCGAAGGTCCCTACCAATTTTGCTTTGAAGTACTGGAGTACAACCGTGGGGTAAAAGTATCGAATACAGGTTGTACTATGGTGTGGATGATTCTTAACGACCCACCCATTATTAACCTGCCAAGGCAAAACGAAAAAATTAGACCACAAGACCCGCAGTTTGTCAACTTCCAATGGACCCCAAGGCATACAGGTTCGCCCAATTCGGCCTTTAATACTGAGTATGAATTTAGCATGGTGGAGCTCTGGCCCGCTACCCGTAACCCCAACGATGCCATACTTACCATGCCACCCATACATCAGGTTACCACCCAAAGCACTACCCTAATTTATGGCCCTGCCGAAACCCCATTAATAGCTGGCAGGAGTTATGCCTTTAGGGTTAGAGCCAAGAGCATAACTGGCATGCAAGAGCTCGATTTATTTAAAAATAACGGCTATAGCGAAACCTATACCTTTACCTATGGCGATGCTTGTACGCTCCCCCTCAATATAAGTGCCGAGACTGTAAACGCAGGTAAGTTTAAAGTAAGCTGGACACCCAACTACAACCACTCTAGTTTTAGTGTACGCTACCGCCTAGCCCGCCAAGCTGGTGGGCAGGCCAATACCCCTGAGGCCGAGTGGTACGAAGAAGATAGTTTTTTTGAAGAAATAACCATAGACGGCTTACAACCTGAAACCACCTACGAATACCAGGTAAGTGGTAGCTGTGGTGCGTTTAGTAGCGACTTTAGTACCCTAGCTGAAATAACTACCCCAGCATTGCCCGAAGTAAATTTTACCTGTGGGCTCCCTCCCAAAGATTTTCAATTAGATAATACCACCCCCATTGAAGGGCTAAAGGTGGGTGATGTAATACAAGCAGGCGATTTTGATGTAAAAGTGGTTGAGCTTACCCCCAACGGTGCACGATATTCTGGCAAGGGAAATGTAGTAGTGCCCTACCTCGATAACCTGATTGTTTCGGTCGATTTTTTAAGCGTTGGTGTTAATACAGATTACCAAATGTTTGCTGGTGTTATGGATGTAAAAGGCATTGGCTTAGACATTATTCCTCCTGAACTAAGCGAGCTCCTCGACCAATTAGACGAAGGCCTCGCCTCCATAGATGACCTTTTAGGTGAAATTAGCACAGGCCTCGACATTGCCGATGAAATACTGGAGGCCGCAGGCGAGCTGGCCAACGACATTATGGACAACGGCCCTTTTGAAGATTATGAAGAGCTGGAACAGGAAACCTACACCGTAGATGACTACAACCAAAATGCCAAAGAAGCCCTAGCCAATGCTGTGGCCGGTATGGCCGATGCACAAGCCACCAACGATTTTAAAGAAGTAGCTACCAACTTGGCTAAAGCCATGGCCTTAAAAAAACGGGGCAGTAAACTTAAAAATATTTACGATACAGCCGATACCCTCAACGTAATTGCCGTTGAGTTTTTCGAAAACACCGTGTATGGCTTTGATGCCCAGCAATACTCCCAGCACCGCCTGCATTATAATATAATGGTAACCGATAGTGCGGGCACCAACATTTCTACCCCTATACCCTGGGCAGCCGTAAAAGAAAACGAAGAAATTACCGTAAAAGCTCGCCTTATACCAGACAAAGGCATTGCAGCCGATAACATTATTTTTAAAACAGCCGATGGCGATGAATTAACCGCCAGTCGCAACGGTAACGGATGGTCTGTCATGCTCCCCTCAATGACTAATGGGCAATCCCTGATTATCAACGCCATAAACAGTACCACTAACGAAACGGTAGGCAAACTCCAAGCCATAGGCTATGCGCCCATTGAAAAGAAGGTGTTTTTAGTAGCCGTAAATGGCCAAAGCACGCCCTCCATTGGCGAAGTAGAAACCTATTTAAACACCCATTATAAACAAGCCGTTGCCAGTTGGAAAGTAGAACTTGCGCCCCCGCTGCAAGTAGAAGGCTTTAACGGCACCCTACAAGACGATGAACAGGCCACCCTAAGCACCTACAGTGTAGGTATGAAAACTATTATTAGAGCATTTACGAAAGATACTACCACCATTGATAAAGAGGCCTTTTACCTGTTTATGGTAGATAAATCCAGCACTGGCATTGCTGGCTATATGCCACGTAAGCACCGCTACGGGTTTATTTACATGGGTAAAGGAAAAGATGACGATAAACTCCGTACCATAGCTCACGAGCTGGGGCATGGTGCCTTTAGGCTGCAACACACCTTTGAAGAATACCCCACCATAGCCGAAACCCCAACTCAAAACCTAATGGACTATGGCACGGGCTTTCAATTACGTAAATACCAATGGGATTTAATCCACAACCCACCGTTGGTTATTGGGCTGGTGGAGGATATGAGTGAGGGGGCGTTAACGTTATCTGATGAAGAAATAATTCAGCTTGACGCATACATAGATGATAAATTTGGAGAAGGAATAAGAGTACTCGATTGTTACTCAAGAGCAAATGATAGAGCGCGTAAAATTTATAAGAGATATAAAACGTATCACATTGAAATAGGTCTAATTCAACCAGACGAAATTTCCGAACAAGCTTTACTTATGGCTGGATATGCATTCGTAATTGAATTATTAACTTGTGAAACCGAAATTGAAAACTGTAATTCAGAAGTTGCTCAAACAGCATTTGCTTGTGGTGCTGCTAATGCAATTTTGCAGGAATTTGATTTGATATTAATTGTCGATTTAATTGCCGATGCAATTGAAGCTGATTATGATGCCCTCACAAAAGAGTTTTTTGAGTGTTTACAAACTAAAATTAAGATTGGAGATAAACCCAGCAAACAGGAGTTAAGCGACTTGTTTTATGAGTGTTTAATAGGAACAACTCCGGAAAAAATTACCCAAGAAATTGAAGATTTTTTGGCAGAACACTGGACAGAACCTTATTATCAAGGTCAAGCTGCTGTATTTGCAGTCACACTAATTACTCCATTTAAAGGAAAGATAATAGCAAAACTTAAAAAATCAGCGAAATTTAAGGGTAAAATTCCTGAGCTTGAAAGACTCTCAAAGCGGTTGGCTGAGGCGGTGGGTGGTTTTAAGGTTGATAATGCTTTGAAGTTAGCTGATGAGGCTGCTGGTATTTTAGTTAATGGAAAATATTTAAAAAACCCAACAGCTAAAAATGTTACTGCTTTGATTAAGAATCCATCAGGTTCTATGAAATTAAATCAAAGTTCTGGTAGTATTTTAAATGGAAAGTATATGTATGTCATAGATGAATCTGACAATATTATAATTGGCACAAGAGCAGCTGGAATATCCCCCTTCAATGGCAAAGCACCACACCCGACCCTTATTGGAGGAGCTGATCCAACTGTAAAAACAGCAGGTATAATAGAATTTAGAGGTGGAAAAATATATAAAGTAGATAATGTTTCAGGACATTTTAAGCCAACAGCACAATCTCTACAAAATGCTGAAAGTATTTTTAATCAAAATTTTTCACCTAACAACTTCACTTCTGATTTTCAGGGGTATATCCCATTTTCGAATTAAATAATTGAATTATGCTTGAATTTGTAGACAAATGGATTTTATATCCATATTTAAAGAATAACGATTTAGACTATTTGATTCATAAAGATGACTTAACAAAGGTTAATAGTTTAGGTCTCGTAAAGTGTATTGGTATTGAGGGTGATTATTTGATTGTCCAAGATAAAAATGGGATATATAGGGTTAAAGAGGAAGGGGTAAAACGTTCTTTCCCAAATCCAAAATTTATTTGGGGTGATAAAGTTATTGATATTAGAAAACCTGATTTAATCTTAGAGATAGATGATTTTTTTTGGCATCATAAACGAAATGAATTTATTTATACATTGAAAAGTAACGGAAAAAAAAGTTCTAAACGTTTTTCAGAAGATGATTTGCTTTTGATTGAAACCCCTCCTACAACATAGCTCATCCTTGGTTCGTGTCCTCACGAAACAAATAAAGTAAAGCATATAAATGAATAATAGAGCAG
>JAMOMJ010000233.1 GCA_027067135.1 Cyclobacteriaceae bacterium | reverse complement strand
TTGGGTATTGATAAGTTCCCAAATCAAGGGTAGGGTCATAATTTTCAACCTCATCTGCTTTTTCTTCAGTTGCAACTTCTTTTACTATAAAATCGGGTTCAGGTTCTTCCTTTGATGCCTCTTCTTTTACAGCTTCATTAACTTCCACTTCTAATTCAATGGCAGGAACATCTTGCGTTGAATTGTCTTCATCAATTAAATCATCCAACTGATCGTCAAGCAAATCTTCTTTAGAATTATCAATAGCTGACTTTAGTTCTATGCCATCATCAGGTAAAAGTTCATCATCTGCACCATCGAAATAAACTTGCGTGTCCACCTCAAAACCATCACGCTTAATCTCTTCTACATTTTCATCAATGGAGCTTTCCACTTCTTGCACCTTCTTTTTTACTTTAGACTTTAAGCCCATTAAAGAGGTAATGTTAAAATAGAAAATACCAAAAACAACTAATGAAAAAATGAGTAGTAAAATACTTCCCCAACCGATAAGACTATTAACAATAGCAGCCAGATTATAGCCTATTCCTCCACTTAAAAAGCTTAGAGCAGTTACACTTTCATTATTTAAAACGATATCGCCTAAAAACAGGCTTATCCATATTAAAAAGAAAAATACAAATATGGTTGCAGAGCCTAAATCAATTAAGCTGCGATGAAATACAATTCTGTACCCATAGAGGAAAAACAAAAAGGGCAATAAAAATGAAGCTAAACCAAACCACTCGAATATAAAATAATGGGCACTAATAGCACCATACAATTTCATCCAGTTTTCTACCTCATAGCCCGATTGCAATACCCCCAACTCATGCACAGCATCTATTACACTTTGGTCTGCCCTACCTGTAAATAAATATGAGATAAAGGCCACCAATAAAAATAGAGATATTGCCAACAAAAAGAAACCCACAGTTAGCTGCACTCTCCTATCTTGTAAAAACTTCAAGTTTAACTTAGGAAGTGATTTCTTTTCACCTTTCGGCTTATTTGCAAAATTCTTAGACTTATAGGTATTTTGAGCCATGTAACTTTTGTGAAATAGGTTGTGATTTCTGAGCTTACTACAAATAAAGGTGTTTATCAAATCTAAGCCAAAGAGCACTAGTTATTAATTTGCCAACCTTATAAGGTAAACACAATATTGACTGACTATGCTTTAGGAGACAAACCATTATTAATATTTTTTACAAAAGAGGGGCCATTATAAATAAAGCCCGTAAAAATTTGAATTAGATCTGCCCCAGCATCCAGTTTATCCCTTGCGTCTTGTGGGGTCATAATTCCACCCACCCCAATAATAACAGGCTCCTCGCCTAATTTAGTACGCAGTGATTTAATTATTTGTGTAGCGTGTGTAGTTAATGGAGATCCACTTACTCCACCGTTTCCTATGGCTATCGCTTGCTCTTTTGAATGCCCAAGTCCATCTCTACTAATAGTTGTATTGGTAGCCACTACCCCTGCTAATTTGGTCGATTTTACAATCTCAACAATATCATCTATTTGTTCTTCAGTTAAATCTGGAGCTATTTTTAATAAAATAGGCTTTGGCTTCTTTTTAAGACCATTGGCAGATTGAAGTTGTTTAAGCAATTTCTGAAGTGGCTCTTTGTCTTGCAACTCCCTTAAATTAGGTGTATTGGGGGAGCTTACATTTACTACAAAATAATCAACCACATTAAATAGTGCTTCAAAAGCATGCAGGTAATCATGTGCAGCATCTTCATTAGGAGTTACCTTATTCTTCCCAATATTTCCGCCAATAATTACGTTAGAGTTTAACGTTTTTAACCGCTGAACTGCTTCCGTTACACCTCCATTATTAAATCCCATTCGATTTAATAGAGCCTTATCTTCTTTTAGTCTAAACAACCTTGGTGTAGGATTACCAGATTGAGGCTTTGGGGTTAAAGTTCCTATTTCAATAAATCCAAAACCAAGGTGGCTAAGCTCGTTTATGTACTTAGCATCCTTATCAAAGCCTGCAGCTAAACCTACAGGGTTGTTAAAAGTTAAGCCCATTACTTCTCTTTTGAGGTTTATATTTTTCTTTTTAAACAAGGCACTAAATAGTATTCCAACCCCTGGAATAGCCAAGGAAACTTTAAGCAAGGTCATTGATAAATTATGAGCTTTTTCAGCATTAAAAAGAAAAAAGAAGGGACGAATTAAGAGTTTATACACGCTTATTAGGTTAATATAAAAATGTTTAGAGGTAGGCACTTATATGCATACTTAACCACAAAGATCGCTAAGAAGGCGCAAAGGACACAAAGTTTTGAAATCTCTGTGGTTATAGCTCTGTGAACTCTGTGGTTAATTTTT
>JAMOMJ010000232.1 GCA_027067135.1 Cyclobacteriaceae bacterium | reverse complement strand
CTTAAAATTATCAATAATACCAAAATAGCAACCAGCAGTAACGAAAACTATTCAAGGCTGAAATGTGAGTTGAAAAATAAACCCCGACTTTATAGACAGACTCTAATTAGTCTGTCCATAAAGTTGGCTATCTTCTAACCTGAGTTCGACCTAAGGAATGCTGTCAGAAAATAAGATAGTAGGTGAGATTTTGGAAATAAAAAGTGAAAAAATAATGGATTATTTCCCCCGATAGTCATCGGGGTTATTTCTAAAAGATTGCCTGCTAGATATTTTCCCTTAGGGCTTTAGTGAAATTTCCCTAAACTTCCCTAAACTTCCTCAAATTTCTTTGAATTAACTCGTTAGTCCTACATAAATTTGAGTTGTTTATGAAATTTTCACTTAAAGCTGACAGTATTCCTTAGGTCGAACTCAGGTTTCTAAGCAATCCGAAACGTAAATCATTGATACCACCATTAAAAACAGAGATAATGCCTTTATATAACCCTCAGATTAGTCGCTAATTTGGCTCCTGAATAGGTAATTTTAACCACATCGGACAACGAGGCTGCCATTGGCTTGTCTATAAAAACTCTTTTATCGGCTAATATTTTTTCTGCTTGCTGCAAATGCAGCCTATATCTACTGTACAAAGCAAAACATAATCTGCCTTCTTCAGCAATTCTTCCATGCTGGGTACTACTTCTACTCCCATTTCTTTTATCTGCCCTGTTTGCACTTAGCGAGAAATTGAGCCTTACTGTGATAAAAGCAAGTAGTTACTTAAACCACTATTTAACCCGTTAATGCCTTTAACAAAAGCAGGGCATGGGAGGTGTCCATACTTGCAATGTTGATTTACTAGCAATTTTATCTCTAGCTATTTTTTTCATTTTAACCAAGAATTTTGTTCTACAGTGTCTTATTCTTTTTCCAGGCATCAGGGAAAATCCTTTCAGCATTTAAGCGGTATATTTTATCTACTACTGTTTTTGGTAGTTTTAGTCCTTGTACAGGTGTATCCAGTTGTGGCACCGTAATCATTTGATCTGTATTAAAATAGACCCAGTCATTTTTCCAGGTAGTTGTCATATGTTTTTCCAACTCTTCAGATGTACGGCCTTCATCCTGAACAAAATCGGTTGCATACAAAATTCTGTCTTGGTATTTTATAAAAAAATCACGTACTTTTTTACGATTTTGTTGCGATTGGTACTGTGTGTGGCTCATTCGTTCAGCAAGGTCGAGGTTTGCGTTTGGGAAACGATCAAGAAATTTTCCTGCCATATCAACGCTCCACTCCATACTACCCATGTGAAATCCTATAAATGATAAGCCCAGGTTTTTTGCCAACATATTGTCTCTTTGCTTTATAAGCTCTTCATAAGAAGGATATTCGGGGTGCAGGTACATGTGGTATTGCGGGTGATTTCTAAAATAATTGCGGTCGTTGTTTACCGTCATAGAGTCCAGTGGCAGCCAACAGTTTTTGGGTTCTCCCGCATGGCTTAGCAGCACTTTCCCCTGATCTTTTATAAATTCAAATATTGGATCAAGCTTTGGGTCGTCAAGTGTTAGCAAGCTTCCACCTTTATCGGTTGCTTCCATACCTATATTTTTCCATACTTTTACAGCAACGGCTCCATTGTCAAAATCTTCTTGTAATTGCTCAATTACACTTGCTGCCCAATTTGGATGGTTCCAGTTAGTTACTGTAATTGTTGTTCCAAAGGCCACGGTTTTGGGTGCTTCCTCAACATGCTTTAGCCCTATAGCCACCTGTTCTCTTACTGTTGGGTAATCTGATACATCTACTGCCACATCCAGCAATTTAAAATTATTGGCCTTGGCAAGGTTTATTATTGTTTTTTCGTTTGTATTAATGTGGGTATGCACATCAATTTTAGGCATGGTTTTAAAGTCTTCCATCCGGTAATTTTTAGCTAACACTGCTGTGCTTTCCTCCTCAGTATTTGCTTGCTTTTGCTGTGTACACTGTATAAAAAAAAGTGGTACAGCCAAGGCTAGTAGTTTAAAACGGTTTTTCATTATAGCTATATTTAATTAGTAATAATATCTAAAAAATAATTTAGTAATAAAAAAGAATTATCAAGGCTATTTTTCTTTGCTTTCTCCTTTAGTTTTTTTGTCAGTTCTGCTGCTGCACTACCCTCTTCATTCATAGCTTTTACCCAACTAATTTGGTCATTTTCAGGGTTTAGTTTAAGCGAACTGTTAATTAGCTTTTGGGCTTCATTAGGTTTATCATTGTTTTTTAGAGCCCTCACTTGCAAATACAGCATAACCCCCTGTTTTTGGCCTTCTTTTAAGTGGTAGTCAATCACTCTTAATTGATATTCTTTTGATTTTTTGCTGTTTCCCATCTTTTTGTAACTATAAGCAATTATCGAATTTTCAAGTCTAACATCATCGTTATAGGGGGCTCCTGCACCTAAATTTTTAGGCCAAAGTTTTGCTTGCTCTGCATATTTGATTGCAGATTGATAATCTTCTTTTTTTAAAGCACTGTATGCTACCCTAACTGCTGTTTCATGATGGATTTTTCTTCCTTTGTTTGCGCCTTCAAAGGGTAAAAGTTCGAATTTGGCAAGAAACTCCAGGCTTTTTTCATACTCTCCCATTTGCAGAAGTGCGTGGGCATAGTTCATTCCTAATTCGGCATGCTCAGGGTATTTAGCATAGGTTTTTTTTGCATTTTTGGCAGCAAGTGCATACTCTTTATCTGCCATATATTGATTTATTAAAGCAAGGTTTACTCTCCAGTCTTTGGGGGCTAGTTTTTTAGCTTTGGCCAAAGATGTTTTTACTATTAATGTATTATCTGCAAATAATTTTGCTTTTGATAAGTAAAATGGCGCATAGCTTGGAGCATCTCCACATTGTTTTACCAGCTCTTTGGAGGCTTCGAACAACCCTTTTTTCCATAAGATTAAAGAAGCATAATATTTAAGCCTCCAATCATCATTGTTTTTCATTAATTCAATAAGGGCTTCATACGTAGCTGTTCGATACGGAAATACCTGATTAAGAGGTGCTGCCAATCCTTGTGCAAGGTAATCCGCACGGCTGTCCTCATTCCAATAAGCCAAGGTAAGCAATACTATTGCTTGTTTTGGACTTTGTTTTAAAACGTTTATACCGGTTTCTTTCTGGCCGAAGTTATTATACTTTAGTGCTAACGTTAGGTAAGATTGAACAGCTAACTCATTGGTTATTAGTTTTGCTAAATCACCGATTTTTGCTTGCCCGTTAATAATTTTTTCGTTTACAACAAAAGCACTGGTGTTATCAAGGTTATCAAGGTTACCAAGTACCTTGTTTGCTGCATTCGTATTTTTTTGTAACCTGTAGGCAACTGCCTGTATTTCCAGTGCTATTATATTGGTTGTATTGTACATCAATGCATTATTGGCAGCTTCTATTGCTTTTCTGTGCCTGCCTTGCTTTAGGTGTAGTTTAGCCATTTCGGTATAGCCAGCAGAACGGTAACTGGTAGATTCTCGAGCAATAGAAAATCCGCTTTTTGCATTGGTTAGTTTACCTAATTTAGCATTTATTAAACCAAACAAATAATTTGCCTCTGCATCATAGGTATTTATAGACAGTGACCGATTGGTGTACTCCAGTGCCTTCTCATACTGCATTCTTCTAAAATGACTAAATCCTAGCCTGTTTAAGGCAGGTGCAAAGGCGGGGTCTAAGGCTATACTTTTTAGGTATAAATCGTGCGCTTTTTTGTACGGAAAACCCCCTTCAATATAGGTTTGTTGTTTTTCAATTTCAAATCCTTTGGTAAAATAACCAATTGCCGAATCCCAATTAAAATCTTTGTTTGCCTCAAGTGGCCTATCTACATTAACCGCATCTTTGGCAGACGAATAAAACAACAGGTCATTACCTAGTTCTACAGTATAATCTTGTTTACTATCAAGGGGAATTTCGAAAGAAAGTAGCTCTAAAGGTTTAAGGTTTACTTTTCTGGTTGACACTACCTTGCCTTCGGTTTTAATCACCAAATCAGAATCAATTGGAGCCAGTGCGCTCAACCTCACCTCAACTTTGTTGTCTTTTCTTACCGTATTTAGTACTCCATGTTCGGTAGCAGCCACCATTCCACCGGTATTTTTTAATGGAAACCAAAGCTCGTTACTCAGTTCGCTATCATACGGTATAAATTCGCGGTGCTTAAAAGGTGTTAGCTCGCTGCGATGCATAGCTTGGTTAAAGGTGTTGCCATCCTGAAATTCTATATACTGCCCTTTTGTATCGGTTAATAGGTCTTCCCAAATCATTCCTTCTTCAGAAAGACCCCATATCCACAATTTTTTACCTGGCATGGTGCCATAGTCTCTTATATTTCCAAACCCAAAATTATCATTGTGCCAATAGCCTCCCATAAAACTAGCATAGCCATTTAATACGTGGTACGATTTGTAACCTCCAAAATTATTATTATCATAAAAGGCTATATTTCTATTATTTTCAACAGGCCAGTTGCCTGCAAGCCCATCGTGGCCAATATAGTGGTTGCCAGGAAATATAAATTCTAGGTTGCCTGCTGATTTTGCTGCAGCATTAGAGAAATGATAGGCAGAAACTGGCAGTTGATTGGTGTTAAAGAAAGACGATTTTGTTTCTACATACGCTTTGTCTTTTTGAAGGTTAATTTCCATATTCCATTTTGTACCTGTATGTAAATCAATGGCTCCTATTACACAGGAAACACTTCCATCGGTATTTTCTTTAATAACGTAATCCTGTGGCGTAGCAACCGTTGCTGTATGGCTCATTAACCCAAAATTAAACTCTAATCCTCCAGAAGTCCAAGGGCCACGAATTGCCACGTCTCTAAACTTTACTACATCATTGTAATACAGAAATTCCCCTCCGGTAGATTTTTCGATAGCCCCCCAAATTTTCCCTCCAACATCAGTGTTTACATATACTTTGATATAATCGTTTTCAAGGATTACCATATTCCATTCCTGCTGAGTGCTGGTATTTGTATAGCCATCAAATCTAAAATAAGGATAGTTTTTATCCATTTCCGGCACTGGGTTGGGGTCAGAAAACATATAGGTTTTCATTACCATTTTTTTTTCTGTAATGGTTGCTTTTTGTGCTAGGCTAAAATGCACACAAAAAATACTTATTAATAACCAGGCTGTAGTCTTTTTCATTTTATGTTATTTTTTCTATTTTGCAAGAATTTTTTGTTAAAAGTACGAAAATGAAACTATATATCCTTTCTAAAAAGGATTAATAATTTATGTTTCGTTATTTATAGTGCAAAATTATTTCTTACTTTAAAAGGTAAGTAGAGTTTGCTAAAAAAAGCTGGGCTGTTAGGCCATCTTATCAAAAAAGGCCTGTACCTATTCAGCCTCTAAAGTGTGTTTTCTTGCTTCTATTTGCACAAAATTTCATGCTTCGAAACCGTTTTTTATGGCTCTTAGAGGCAACGTTTTTTTGAGCGAATATAACTCTAAGCCCAAATTAAATATTAACCTGAACCCGACTAATGCTACGCATCATAGTTCATTAAAAACGCCATTTATAAGGTGTTTTTTTGAAGAACTAGTGGATTAATTCGAAGAAAATCAACACAATAAGTAAAGATTTTCAATAAATCCTAAAAGAAAGCCCTCTAAAAAGCAATTTTTAAGATTTCAGATCCTTAAATTAACCCATTAGTTTTTCGGTTTTGAAATCCTAAACCTTACTCTTTATAGAATTTCTGTGAAAGGTAGGATTAGTCGGGTTCAGGTTATTGGTAATGTTTTTTAGTTTACTTGTACAAGGGAGGTTCTTTGCAGGAAATGCACAGAGTAACGTTCTTTACTTCCCGTCATTCTAAAAGCTCTGTGCCCGCAGAATCTCTTTTTGGTCAACTTTCACAAGTACCCCTATTAGCTTAAATGAATATTTTTAGTTAGAGCTAATTAAGGGGGCAGTTAAAACATATTTAACTAGTTGACCATAAAATACTTTTTTATATTTTTTAGGCTTATGGTGCAAATCTTTTAATCTTATACTTTTTTATACTTTTACGCTATTCGAAATGTTTGTGATTTTTTTAAATACTACATTTTTATATGCCAACTTTGGCAGTTAACATAGAAGAGAAGCAGTCTAATAAAATAACTGAAAATCAAAAAAGATGGATTTAACGTATGTGGAATAATAAAATTACCTCGCTTGATTCAAAAAAAGGCAAATGGAATCTTATCCTGATTACAGGGATATTTGCATTTATTTTTACCAATGTCTTTGAACCTTTTGGTATTTATAATTCGCCAAATAAAAATGGGTTCGAAATTTTTTTAGAGATAAACATTGCACTTTTAAGCGTAGTAGGAACACTTGCCCTATCTCAATTTTTTATTCGAAAAATGTTTGGAATAACCCATTTCACTTATTTTACCATTGTGTTTTGGTTCATTTTCGAGTCATTTTTTATTGGGGCTGTATGGACTTTATTAACGGTTTTGATTGATGGGAATAGCTCTTCTGTTATTAACCTTTGGATAACCAATGTTATTGAGTGCATATTCTTAATCGGGCTGCCTTATTTTGCTACGCTCGTTTATTTAACTTTTAAAGAAAAGACCAAAACCGTTAACTATCTGCAAAAGGAAATTAACAAAGAAAAAATAAACCCGGATACGATTATTTCTTTTAAAGAATCTTCTGATAAAGAAAAGTTAAACCTTCGCTTAAAAGATATACTTTATGTAGAATCGAGCGATAATTATGTAGTAATCTACTACAGGTTTAATCAAACTATTGAAAAAGAAATATTGCGGAATACAATAAAAAATTTGGAATTGGAGTTGCAACCTTACCAAATAATCAGATGCCACAGGTCTTACATGGTAAACCCGGTTAACATTATAAAGAAAGAAAAAACCAACAAAGGTTTTAACCTTTTCTTGAAAGGTGTTGAAAACACTATCATACCTGTTTCCAAATCGTATAACTCAGAATTGGAAAAAATTACAAGGTAAGGTAGCCTACAACTTTTCCTTGATTTTTCTTCAAAATACGGCCATATCTGCTGTGGCGAAACACGTTTTATCCCAAAACACCATTTTCTACCACAAATAAAGCCTCTGCATACCATTTTTTTTTAAACTTCTTCTTTCGCTTTCACTTTTGTACAAAACAAACAGTGAATGAAAAGTATCAAATTATTAATTATCGCAATCGCTATTTCGGGCTTAGCTTATGCAGCAGCCATGCCTCCTGGTGCACTATTAAAATTAGAGGAAGTAAAAAGTGCACTGCCTCCGGCAAGCCAGCACCTTTTGTTAAAAAAATGGAAGCTAAGCCATTACGAAGTATTTGGGGTGGACTATAAGCCCGAAGAAGTTGAAAAAAACGACTACATGCACTTTTTAGCGGACAACACTTACACCAGTGTGTCGGAAAGAAAATTTGAAAAAGGAAAGTATAAACTGGCAGGTAAAACGATAACCCTTACAAGTGAAACCGAAAAAGGAGAGTTGAAACTTATTATTAAAGCACTTACCAGTTCTGCATTATCTGTAGTTGTTGATGACCCAGCGGATTCGGATGCAAAGTATTTAATAATTCATTTTAAAGGGCAATAACGATGGGCATAAATAAAATTATAGCAGCAATTCTCTTGCTTGGTTTAATAACTTCTGCCAATGGCATTGCTCAAACTCAAATTCAACTAAACCCCCAAGGTTTTTATGTTGCCAACAGAGGGTTTTATATAGCAGAAGTAATTGATGGCAGAAAAGATACCACCAGTATAGGATATTCCAGAAATTGGTCTGATAAAAAGAACAATATTGTTTTAGCCCCGGATATGGTAACAGCTATACAAGATTTTGCGGATTTTTCTTTACCGCACGATTCGACCCTGACCCCTGTTGTTTTAAAGGTGTTGTTTCTACAGGTAAAGGAAGAGCGGGTTTCTATTTCAAACAATACAGCAAGGGCAGAAATAAAACTGGAGTTTTATAAGGATAGTGAACTTGGGTTAAAAAAGATATTTGAAATAGAGCATTTTGAAGATCGAAATGTTGATGATTTTTCTACCGGAAAGATTGCTGGTATCTATGAAATATTGATACGAAGTGTATTAGAGCACTGCTTTAATGAGTTTTCTCAAACAGGGTTAACAAACGAGCAACCGGGTAATTCTATTAACAGGCAAACCCTCACTGCTCCTTCAACGCTTGAGAGCCTGCCTTTAACTGAAAATAACCTTTTGCTAAAGTGGGTTAATATAATATCGTATCAAAAAATAATTAGCAAACATACCGAGGGGTGGCGGGTAAGCTATGTTGGTTTTACGGAAAACGAAAAAGTGATTTTGCCCTTTATCTATTCATTTGATAGATACAGGATAAAGCCCGAATCATTAAAAAATTCTAATTACAAATCGGCCAATTACTTTACCCCTGGTTTCGGAACAGTATTTTACCATAACTTATTCTCTGCCATTTACATCAATGTTTCTTTACAAATACCAGTTGGTGTAGAACGCCTGGTAGCGGTTAACAATGAAAACTCCAACAATTTTATTATAGGCATAGAGTCTTCTCAGGAATTAATGTTTATACCTAAATCTGATTTTGGGTTAGTATTTGGAGTTGGCATTTACCAGAAAGCACACACCTCCAAAATTTTCCAGACAAATTTTGGAGTGGAGTTTAGAGTGGGTATCAAGTTTTAAAATTAACCTTTTAACAATCAAATTTTAATAAAAATGAACATAGATAGCATCATAAACCTTTTTGAAACTTCTCATTTAATGAATTATGTAGGTCTGTTTTTTATTTTCAATATATCCATAATTATACTGGAAATTATAGCAGACTTTATTACAAAAAAACAACGTAGGTGGAAGGATACAACTGCAAATATTGCTATATATATTTTAGGAAAAATCACGGACAAAATTCTTTTAGGCAGCTTGGGTATTATTGCACTAATACCTATTTATTACCTGGTGCCCTACGAAATACCTATGAATTGGTGGACTTGGGTTTTGGGTATTCTGGCAGCAGATTTCACCTATTACTGGATGCACCGAATTGAGCATGAGCACCGCATTTTGTGGGCAAGCCATAGTGTGCACCATTCGTCTGAAGACTACAATCTTACCGTCTCTTTTCGGTTAAGTATTGTTGAAGGGCTTTTTGAATGGATGTTTTTAATTCCGATGATTTTAATAGGGTTTAACCCTTTTCAGGCAATGGTTTCTCTAATTTTTGTAGTGCAATTTCAAACCTGGATACACACAGAAAAAATTCAAAAACTCGGGTGGTTAGATGAAATTTTTAACACACCATCGGTACACCGGGTGCACCACGGCTCTAACCCAAAATACTTAGATAAAAACTATGGCGGCTTGTTAATGGTTTGGGACAAACTATTTGGAACCTACCAGCGGGAAGAAGAAAAAGTGATTTACGGCTTAACCAAAAATATTAAAACCAATAACCCCATTACCATCAATTTTATTGAATATAAAAATATTTGGCAAGAGGTAAAGCAGTGCAGAACCTTAAAGGACAAACTGAAAATAACCTTTGGAAACCTGGTTTGGAAACCTGCTTATTTTAAACAGGATAAAAATTAAATTTTATAATATGAAAACCATAATAGCAATATTCATATTTGGCATATTCGCTTCTTGCACCTCAATAAAAGAATTTATAGAGGTTGCGGCTGTGCCTCGCCCCCAGCACCCCAAAAAAAAGGCATACAACATAAAAAAAGTAAAACTCACCAACCCTTGGGATAGCACCAAAATTGCAGGCGAACTTACCTATCCCAAAGCAGGCACACCTTCAAAAACAATTGTTCTGGTATCAGGCCATTCCATGGGAGACCCTCCTGCCAAAAAGAATTGCGATGTAATAGGGCATAAATATTTTCTGGTACTCTCAGATTTATTAACAAAAAAGGGATATGCTGTTTTTAGATTCGATAACAGAGGGGTTGGCAGGAGTTCGGGTAACTGGAAGATATCAACAGATGAAGATTATGCGTCTGACGCAGCAACAGCAGTTAGGTGGTTGCGAGAAAACGCCCCATACAAAATTACGCAAGTAGGGTTTTTAGGGCATTCGCAAGGAGGCTTTAAAGCCCCTATGGCTGCCCGTATGGTAAAAACTGACTTTATTATAAGACTGGGCAGTGGCTTTTCAGAAATAGACGAAACATTAGTAAGGCAGAGCAGGGAAATGAATGATGCCACTGGAATAGACTCAAATATTACCAAAGAACAAATGCGAGTGCTGGCGGACTATCTTAAAATTATAAAGACTGCACCTACTTATGAGCAATCGCGGCAACAGCTATTGGAATATATCTTAAAAGAAGAACCCAAAGCACCTAAAAAGCTGGTGCAAAAAGTGTTAGATCGTAGTATCGGGTCGCATTGGATGTATCATAGCACTCATTATGATTACGACTCCGATTATAAAGCCTTTAAAGGCCCGGTACTGGAGTTGTTTGGAGAAAACGATTTACTGGTTTCTGCCAAAGTAAATGCACCAAAAGTAAAAGCACTGCTCAGTAACCCTAAATCTAAAGTGCACACTTTTAAAAACTTAAACCACATGTTTCAATACACCGAAAAGGCCTTGGGGCCGGAAGAATATGGGATGATAAAAACAACCATAGAAGAATCCGTGGTGGACTATATAGATGATTGGCTAAAAACCTTTTAATGGTTAATTAAAATATAATCTTATGAAGATGTCCAAATATTATAAACGCTGTTTTTTGTTGTTACTACCTGTTATTTCTACTTTTTCTTCATGCAGTGCCAAATATATTAATGCCAGTAAAGTGGAGGAAATCTCAATTATAGTTGGAGAAAACACACTTTCAGGCTCACTTCTGTTACCCAAAGGCGAAGAGCCGTTTCCAACCGTACTTTTTATTCACGGAGATGGCCCGCAGGATAGGTTTGCAAAAGAAGGATATGCTGTTTTAATCAATAATTTTTTAGAAAACGGGATAGCTGTTTTTTCCTGGGACAAACCAGGCGTTGGAAAATCAACCGGAAATTGGCTTCATCAAACCATGAAGATGCGTGCAGAAGAATCCATAACCGTTATGAGGCATTTAGAGAGCAGAGCAGATGTAGAGAAAAATTCAGTAGGGTTTATTGGG
>JAMOMJ010000231.1 GCA_027067135.1 Cyclobacteriaceae bacterium | reverse complement strand
ATCAATAAACGTTACAAACAAAAAAATAGAATTAATCTTAAATAAGATATTTCAAGGTACCGATATTTCATACACTTTATTAGACAGGCAAATTATAATTAAGAAAAAATTACCGGATGACATTGTAAAAGGCTCTGCTAAATCAAATGTACCCGAAGCCATTACCCTTAAAGAAATTGAAGTTAGCGGTGCAGTTAAAGATATTAACGGAGAACCTTTGCCAGGTGTAAATATTGTAATAAAAGGTACTGTTACAGGTACAGTTTCAGATATGGACGGTAATTTTAAGTTAGCCGTTCCAGACGAATCTTCTATTCTTGTTTTTTCTTATATAGGCTACGAAACACAAGAAGTGTTGGTTGGTACCAACGCAGTAATTAATGTAGAGATGATACCTGATCTTACCAGTTTAGATGAAATTGTAGTGGTAGGGTATGGTACTGTTAAGAAGAAAGATTTGACGGGTGCTGTGGTTGCCTTGTCTGAAGAAGATATGACTACAGGAGGTAATGTGGCTTCTGCAGCCCAAATGTTGCAAGGGCGAGCTGCAGGGGTTGAGGTTACAACCAATAGTGCCCAGCCGGGTGCAAGTATGTCAATTATTATTCGTGGAGCTGGTTCTATTCTAAATGGAACAGAACCTTTATATGTAGTAGATGGTTTTCCAATTGATGGCGGTGTTACGCTAAACCCTAATGATATTGAAAGAATTGATATTCTAAAAGATGCCTCTGCAGCTGCTATCTATGGCTCAAGGGCTTCTTCTGGCGTTGTATTAATTACTACAAAAAAAGGTAAAAAAGGTAAAGTTAGTGTAAACTATTCTGGCTATTCCGGAGTTCAAAAAATTCAAAATGACCAGGAAATGCTAAAATGGAAAGAATATTACACCCTAAGAAACAATCAATGGGATGAGATACCCGGAAATTCTGGTGGAGAGTTTACTTCAAATGATATTGCCACAACTACTGCCTTAGTTGGTGACGAAGGAACTGACTGGTATGGCTTGGGTACCCGTTCTGCAGGTATTCAAAACCACCAGGTTACTGCCACCGCAGGAGATGAAAATTCAAGCTTCTTATTGTCTGGTAATTACTTTAACCAACAAGGTGTAATGCTTAACAGCGATTTTAACAGGGGTTCAGTACGCTTAAATGTTGATCGAAAAATAGGAAAAGTTAAAGTAGGAGCTAATGTGTATGCACAACAATTAAAAAGGAATGCAACTGCATCAGGTGCAGGTAGCAGTTATAATTCTACCCTTTATCAATTGCTTACCACAATCCCTGGCCTGCCTCACAAGGATGCTAACGGAAACTATATTAATGATTTCAGGTTTGATAATTCACCTTCAATAAACCGAATTAACCCGATTGGCAGAGCTGAAGAAACCACTAATGAATACGCTGAGCTTCGAGGTTATGTGAATTTGTGGGCTGATTATGAAATTATAGAAGGATTGGTAGCACATGTAAATATTGGAGTGGATAAAACAAATGGCACTTCTACAGATTTTGAACCTGCAATTTATTCATCTTCCCGTACGCAATCAGCAGCAGCAATAGAAGAATACAAAAGTACTACTACATTATTAGAGGGTACGCTAAAATATACAACTCAAATTAGTTCATCTCAAACACTGGAAATTTTGGTGGGTGCCTCAAATCAATATTTTGATAATTTCTCTTTTGCTGCCTACGGTGTTGGGTTTGCAACCGATAAAACCCTTTATTATAATTTGGGTTCTGCCGCAGTACAAAATATTAGTAGTGCGAGAGCCGATTCACGTTTAATTTCATTTTTTAGCAGAGCTAATTATACATTAAATGATAAATACTTGTTAACAGTATCCTTTCGAAGAGATGGGGCCTCTATTCTAGGAACAAACAATAAATGGGGAACTCTACCCGCAATATCAGGAGCATGGAGAATTTCTGAAGAAAATTTTTTAAGTGGATTAAACATTGTTAGCGATTTAAAACTAAGACTTGGATTTGGAGTTACAGGGAACCAAAACTTTGACCCATACACCTCATTGGCAAGGGTTGGTACAGGAGAATTTCTTACCCTTGATGGAAACACTGTCTTATCAGGAATTAACCCCGTAGATGGTATTGCCCCAAACCCTAACCTTAGATGGGAAACAACAGAGATGTTAAATGTGGGGCTTGATTTTGGTTTTTTTAAAAATAGGTTGACGGGCTCTTTTGAATATTATAATAGTAATACCAAAGATCTTATAATTCCTAAGCGCATGCCTCCATCAACCAGTTATTCTGTTCAAGTGGCAAATGTTGGCGAGGTAAACAATACAGGTATCGAACTTATGTTAAGTGGAGATATTTTGGTAGAAGAATTTAAATGGACTTTAAGTGCCAATTTTTCAAAAAATACCAATCAGGTTACTAAATTAGATGGAGACACTCCAATAAGCAGAAGGGTTGCAAGAAGACCTACAGAAACAGCTAGAGCAGATATTTATACGCAGCTGGAGCCAGGTGGAGCTATAGGGGATTTTTATGGATATGTATTTGACGGGGTACTTCAACCAGGCGAGGTTAGAGCCGATCAGCCCGCTACTGTGGTAGCCGGAAGTGCCTTATATAAAGACATTAACGGAGATGGAGCAATAACCGAAGAAGATAGAACAATAATAGGAAATGCTATGCCTGATTTTATTTACGGTTTTAACAATAGGTTTAGCTATAAAGGGTTTAGTTTAGATGTGTTTTTTCAGGGTAGTCAAGGCAACGATTTGTTAAACCTTAGACGTTTATATTTAGGCGAATTTAGCACCCCTGATGCCAGAGAACGTTATAGTGCGGCTAATCCGGATGGAAGGTTACCCGGTAATGGCTATTTTTATGATGGCACTTATGGTTCTTATATAAATTCAGAATTTGTTGAAGACGCATCCTATTTGAGATTGAAAAACTTAGTTTTTGCTTATGATTTTAATACCAATAATATTAAATGGTTAAGCAATTTAGGTCTTTTTATATCAGGTCAAAATTTAATCACATTTACAAAATATTCTGGGTTTGACCCCGAAGTTAACTTCTATGGACGAGGAGGCTTCGGTAGAGGAGTAGATGATAACGGGTATCCCAATATCAGAACATTTACAGGAGGCATTAAACTTGGATTTTAAATTTAAAAGAAATTATCATGAATAAAATTAAATATTTAATTCTTACTATAGCATTGGTTTTTATTGGCATTGCCGGGTGTAAAAACCAGTTAGAAGAAACGGTGTATTCCGATTTGTTAACTACAAATGCCTACGAAACAGAAGAAGATGCAATGGCTGCTACTGCTTCGGTATATGCTGCCATGCGATACGATTATAATGGCTACTATAAGGCAACTTACATATTTGTAAGTGAAGTGCCTACCGATATTGGCCGTGAGGGATGGGAAACCACTGGTGGCCCGGATAGGGAAATGGCCGTAGGAACCTGGTCTAATGAAACTGATCATATCGTAACCCTATGGACTGCGGCTTACAGAATGGCAGGTTACGCCAATGCTGCTATTCAAGGAATATCTTTAGTTGATATGGATGAAACACTGAAAAACAGGCTGTTAGGAGAAGTACGTTTTTTACGGGCATTAGCATACTACGACCTTACCTTTTATTTTGGAGATGTTCCCTTAAACATAGATAGAAACGATGAGTCTCTACCGCTTTCACCTCAGTCGGAAGTTATTGCAGCAATTATTAAAGACCTTGATTTTGCAGTAGCTAATTTGCCAAATTCTTACTCCGAAGAGACCGGTAGGGCTACTAAGGGTGCCGCATTAAGTTTACGGGCCAAAACTAATTTAAATGCCCATAACTGGCAGGCTGCAGCAGATGATGCCAAAGCTGTTATGGATCTTGGTGTAAACAGTTTAGCCACTTCTCTCGCTGTTCTTTTTGATGGCGATAACAGAGATAATGCAGAGTGGATATTCACTTTAAAATCCCTTCAAAACTATGATTGGAACCCTTATCTGGCCAGCACGCTGCTTTCTCTTTGGACTGTTGATTATGAGTTTAGTTCACTAGGATGGACATTTACCTCTGTAACCAATGACTTTTATAGATCCTTTGATTTAGGAGATGATAGAAGAGGGCTTATATCCAATGGCTTTGAAAGTGGCTCCACCAGTAACTGGAATGCCATTGAAGGAACACCAGAATATAATAATCCACCTCCAGGATATACTGTAAGTGCAATGAGTGGAGCCGGTATATTAAAATACGTAAATCCTGCGGGAACCTCACCTTATGGAGCGGGTAATAACTTTCCTATTTTGCGTTATGCAGATATTTTACTTACCAGAGCAGAGGCTTTGAATGAACTGAGTGGAGGATCAGCAGAAGCTGTTAGCTTAGTAAATCAAGTTAAGGCCAGATCAAATGCACCTCTTTTAGGAGCAGGGTTAAGTCAAACCCAACTTCGCGATGCTATTTTAGATGAAAGAGGGTATGAATTCTTTTTCGAAGGTAAAAGAAGGATAGACTTGATACGGCATGATAAATTAATATCAAAATGGAAAGCCGCATTACAAGCCAGAATACCCGGTGCAAATTTCGATTATATTACTAAAGAAACTCATACCTATTTCCCTATTCCTCTTGAAGAAATAGACACCAATGATAACATCAATGGCTAATTAGGGGTAATAAAATAAATGATTAGACCTGTTTTAGGCCTAATCATTTATTTTTTGTGGTGCAATTTTTAGCTTGTTAATCAGAGTGCCATTAAGAGATAATTATGTGAAATATTTTTAGTATTATGGATAGCATTAATTCATGGGTCTTACTAATATTACTGGTTCTTGTTACTGCTTGCCGCATTGAAAAAAAGCAAGATTATGTGAACTACAGGGAGTGCTTATTTTCTTTAGAAATAAAAAAAATAGAACTGTCTAATGTTGGTAAAAATGTACTACTTCTTAATATATCAGTAATAACCGAACCTGATGTATCAGTTTATGCAAAATACTGGAAAAAAGAAGATTCAACTAATAGTAGATATAGTGAATTAAGTCGGGTTGGTGCTAGCCATACCGTTAAAATTTATAATCTGGAGCCTGACAATAGTTATAGGTTTCAAGTGGTTGCAGTAAAAAATAACTGTCAAACAGTATCAAAAGTATATGATTTTAAATCTATAAAACTACCTATTTGGGTTGATAACTATTACAAAAAAGATAAAAACAACAACCTTGATTCAATACCTGTGTTTAATGGTTACATTCATGCCTATATGCGAGAAAAACCAGGCATCTTTTTAATTATTAATAATAGAGGTAATGTAGTTTGGTATCACCAGGTGTCAGAGCATGTTAAAATGTCGCACTATACCCAGCGAAATACATTTTTAGCAATAATAGGAACCGACCAACATCACAGGGCTTATGGTAACCGTATTTTAGAAATAAATGTGTACGGAGATACTATTGCAAATATTCTGACAGAAGATAATCCTCACATCAATAAAACAATACATCATGAAGTATTGTTGGATAGCGCATATAATTATGTGGTACTTACCAAGGAATTTAAAATTTTTGACTTAACCCCATTAGGAGGAGTGAGAGAAGACACTATTTGGTCAGATGGCATTATGGTTTTAACTCCAGAAGGGAATAAAATATGGGAATGGACTGTATTTGATGTCGCAAATTTACCTGAAAAGTTAAAAACCCTGGAGGAAAGAAAAGATTGGTCACATGCTAATTCAGTGAGTATAGATACGGATGGTAACTACCTGATTTCTTTCTTTCATATATCAGAAATTTGGAAAGTAAATGCAAAAACAGGTGAGCTTATCTGGAAGCTGGGTATAGAGGGTGATTTTGCCATGCCTGAAGAGGCCTATTTTAGTGGGCAACATGCAGTACATCGAAATGCTGAGGGTGATATTATGCTTTTTGATAATGGCATCAAAAACAAAACATCTAGGGCTTTATCCTTAGCAGTTGATGAGAACAAAATGGAGGCAGAAGTTGTACTAAATGCCCCTTTACCTAAAGAGCTTTATTCGCGCAGGATGGGTAGTGCCTATTTAATTGATTCAGCAAATATTTTACAAACCAGTGCAATGGCCGATTTCGTTTTAGTAACAGATAGGCATGGAAAGATTAAAAGGAAAATGAGGTTTGGCTCGCTAACCTACAGAGCAGAGTATTTAACTGATTTTGGCCTTAAGAGATTTTATAAAGTTGATAATAGAAAAAGAATTAAACAACCATAATAAATGAACTTTATTCAAATTATAGGCACACAACGATCAGGCTCTAATCTTCTTCGGGCTATGTTAAATCAATTGCCCGAAATTACTGCACCTCATCCGCCTCATATTCTTAAAACATTTATACCTCTACTGCCTGAATATGGTAGTTTATTTGAAGATACTAACTTTAGCCATCTGGTAAATGATGTGTGCACTTGGGTAGAGTTAAATCCTGTGTCTTGGCAAATAGCAAAAATTGATAGGGCTATGATTCAGCAGCGATGTGAAAGCAATACGCTAGTCGATTTGTTTTATACCATATATTCCTGCTATGCAGAAAAACTCAAAAGTACATACACATGTTGCAAAAGTATGGGCAATGTACACCAGTATCAACAACTTGAAGCAGCCGGCCTTAAGCCTTATTATATTTTTTTACACAGAGATGGTCGTGATGTAGCCTGCTCATTTAAAAAGGCCATTGTTGGGGAAAAACATGCATATCATATTGCCAAACAATGGAAACATGATCAGGAAAAAGCACTTGAGGTAAGGCAAAATATCCCCTCGGCTAGGTTTATAGAAGTTAAGTATCATGATTTGATTACAAATCCAACATTAGTATTAAAAAACCTATGTGCTTTTTTAGATGTTACTTTTAGCACAATAATGTTAGATTATTTCCATGCCGAGGAATCATTAAATACAGCCAGAAGTGGAAAAATGTGGGAAAATTTAAGCCATCCGATAATCAAGGATAATTATAATAAATACTTAAAAGAACTTAATTCGGAAGAACTTCAAATTTTCGAAACCATTGCAGGAGATATTTTAGCAGAGCTGGGCTATTCAATTACTAGCCATTTTAAAAATAAAAAAAGAATAAGTGAATTTGATATTGAGGTTTTTGATTTATTAAATATAAAGATGAAACAAGGAATTATATCATCTGCAAACTCGCATGATATAGAGGTTAGGTGTCCTCAAAAATATTTTTTAAATACTTTAAAAAAACGTCTAAATAATAAAAAAATAAAAGAGTATGCATAGTTGTTTTATAAGTAAACGTAAACGTAGAAGCTATTATTTTTTTGTTGCTTTTATACTTGTTTTAAACTCATGTAATAAGCAGGCAGAAGAAAATCCTCCTGCCTTATTAGAATTAATGCCTTCTGAAAATACAGGCATAAACTTTATAAATAAAGTACCAGAAACCAGGAGAATGAACATTTTTTCTTACACCAACTATTATAACGGTGGAGGAGTGGCAACCGGAGATATAAACAACGATGGCTTGGTCGATATTTACCTGAGTTCAAATAATATTACTGGTCAACTGTATTTAAATAAAGGCAAATTTAAATTTGAAGATATCACAAAAGGTTCAGGGTTGGATACATTGTCTGGATGGAAAACAGGGGTAACCATGGTAGATATCAATCAAGATGGTTTGCTTGATATTTATATCTGCCGTTCAGGAAAAATTAAGGCAAAAGGAAGAAGAAATCTTTTATTTATTAATAATGGTGATTTAACATTTACCGAAAGCGCAAATAAATATGGTGTGGGCGATCCGGGCTTTTCTACACAGGCAGCATTTTTTGATTACGATATGGATGGGGATTTGGATATGTATTTATTAAATCATAACCCCAAACCATCTACAACAATTATTAGGTATAACGATTTTGACATAGGCAAATATGCCGGAGATAAATTGTATAAAAATAATAATGGATACTACGAACAAGTTACTGAAAGTGCTGGAATTAGGCAGTCAATATTAGGCGATGGGCTAGGGTTAGCAGTAAGTGATTTTAACAATGACGGTGCTCCTGATATTTATATCTGCAATGATTTTGGAGGAAGAGACTATGTGTATTTAAATGCAAGTGATGGCACTTTCAAAGAAAGGGCACATCAGGCATTGGGGCATATTTCTTTTTCTTCAATGGGTTCCGATATGGCCGATTTTGATAATGACGGGTGGTCGGATTTACTTGTTTTAGATATGAGATCATCTACCAATTACGGCAAAAAAATTAATATGGCTCCTATGGATTCTAAAAGTTTTAAAGATATGGTTGAAGGAGGAGGCCATTACCAATATATGATAAACACCCTGCAATTAAATAATGGAAACGGAACCTTTTCAGATATTGCTCCCTTGGCAGGAGTATCCAGTACCGACTGGAGTTGGGCACCACTTTTTGTGGATTTAGATAATGATGGATTTAAAGACCTGTTTATTACCAATGGTATGCGAAAAAATACCAATAACAAAGATTTTAATACATATAGTGAAAAAAGGAGAAGAGAGGAATTTCTTAAAGAAAAACCAAATTATGCTGCTTTAATGGTGGAATTATTAGCAAAAATTCCTTCCGAAAAAGTAACTAACTATGTATATAAAAACAAAGGAGACTTAACGTTTGAACAAAGCAACACAGCGTGGGGCGTAAACCTGCCCACATACTCCAACGGAGCCGCCTATGCCGATTTAGACAATGACGGAGACATGGATTTGGTAGTAAATAATATAGATGATATAGCCCATATATACCGCAACAATGCCACCGAACTAACCGGCAATTATTTTTTAAGAGTACGCCTAAAAGGCAGCCAACTAAACTTAAATGGCATAGGGGCAAAAGTAATGGTGCAAACAAAGTGGGGCAGGCAATACCTGGAGCAATACGTATCCAGAGGGTTTCAATCAAGTGTTGACTATACACTGCACTTTGGAGTAGGCAAAACAGAAGTTATAGACCTGCTAAAAGTAATCTGGCCCGATGGCAAAGAAAGTGAATTAACCCACCTTGCAGCAAACCAATTGGTTACGGTTGACTATAGCAGTGCAGTGCCCCCTCTAAAAAAAGCCAAAGAAACAAAACCTTTGCTTTTTTCGGATGTTACCAACGTCTGTAAGATAGATTACCGGCATACTGAAAACGATTACGATGACTTTAAAAAAGAAGTATTGCTGCCTCATAAAATGTCCACCTTTGGTCCGGCCCTGGCAGTAGGCGATATCAACAACGATGGGCTGGATGACTTTTTTATAGGAGGAGCCAGCCAATCAGCCGGAGCCATATATGTGCAAAACAAAGAGGGCTTTTTTACAAAAACCACACAAAAGGCTCTGCTATCAGATAAAGTACACGAAGATATGGACGCCCTGTTTTTAGATGCAGATTCAGATGGCGACTTAGACCTGTACGTAGTAAGCGGAGGCAATGAACAGCCCGCAGAAGATACCTATTACCAGGACAGGCTTTACCTTAACAATGGCAAAGGGTTTTTTACAAAATCAACAAAGTCATTACCAAACATTACGGCAAGCGGAGGAGTAGTAAGAGCGTACGACTTTGATGCAGATGGCGACTTAGACCTGTTTGTAGGAGGGCGCCAGTTGCCCGGCAAATACCCCAAGCCGGGGCGCAGCTATTTGCTTGAAAACGAGAATGGGATATTTAAAGATGTAACCACTGCCCACACCTCCGAGCTGGAATACCCCGGAATGGTAACAGATGCCCTGTGGTCAGACTATAACGGAGACGGTAACAACGACCTGGTACTAACAGGCGAATGGATGCCGATAACTATTTTTGAAAATACAAACGGAACCCTGACCAAAATAAAAGGAGACAGCGTACTAAATAACAGCGGAGGCTGGTGGTTTAGTATAGCAGAAGGCGATGTGAACAAAGACGGCAGGCCGGATTACATCGTAGGCAATTTAGGAGAAAACTACAAATACAAAGCAAACCCCGGCAACCCGTTTAGGCTGTATTCCAAAGACTTTGACAACAACGGCACCCTAGATATAGTGCTTAGCTATTATGAAAACGATACCCTTTACCCGCTTCGTGGCAAGCAGTGCTCATCAGAACAAATACCAGGCTTAAAAAAGAAATTCAAAGATTATAATTCATTTGGTTTGGCCACACTGGCAGATATTTATGAAACAGATTCATTGAGAAATGCCGATTTACTAGAAGCCAAAACGTTTTCCAGCAGCCTGTTGCTAAATACAACAAGTGGGTTTAAACTAAATAAACTACCCAAACTGGCTCAGATATCGGCCGTGTTTGGCATAGTATATACAGATTTTGACAAAGACGGATACGAAGACATAGTACTGGCCGGCAACCTGTACAATTCAGAAGTAGAAACCCCGCGCAACGATGCAGGGCAGGGGCTATTTTTAAAAGGAGATGGAAAAGGAGGGTTTACCGCAGTACGAGGGTACGAATCGGGCCTGTATATTTTAGGCGATGTTAAAAAACTTAAAGCCATTAAACTGGGCACGGGAGCAACCGCAAAGAAAGGCATACTGGCCGGCATAAATAACGATTTTGTAAGGTTGATAGCTGTTAATAAATAAGAGGATAGAAACACACAGATATTGTTGTTTCAGGCAGATAGGAGCAGTACAAGTTGAGCGATTTTTTTAGAGGCTATAGTATAAAAAAACTAACAAAGCCCGTAACAGGGAAAGATATTTTATAAAAAGACCAATGGGTTTAAGCAACAAAAACAAGTTAACCACTATGAATAACGCTACACAATATTTTATAAAAAAGGTATGGCTACAGGTTATAGCATTAACACTAACCTTTACAGTATCTGCACAACACCACCCCGAAGGCACCATAAAAGTGTATCCTAAAGAAAGCAAAGAACTACTGCTAAATCCCGGGATAGGATTTACCACGTTCCAGCGATTTAATGGCGATACACTAAATGCAGGAATGGGCTGGACAGAAGGCTTCCCTATTGTTTACCAGGACTTTGACGGCAACCTGGAAAACAAAGACCACCCGCAAACCACCATTGCCTATTTTCGGATGTACTGGCGTTATTTAGAAACCGAACCCGGAGTTTACAAATGGGATATAATTGACAAAGCCCTAAAAACAGCAGCAGAACGAGGCCAAACACTAAT